>JAGHCA010000091.1 GCA_021160725.1 Dehalococcoidia bacterium
CTGTGAAGTAGAATAAGAGAGTTTATAGAGTTGGAGACTCAACAAACTGAAGTGAATGTCCTGGCCGGCATACCTGCCTATAATGAAGCGAGATATATCGGAAGCATAGTCCTCCAGGCAAGGCAATATGTGGACGAAGTCATTGTCGTTGATGATGGGAGTATGGATAACACTGCCAGGGTTGCTGAGCTCGCCGGCGCCACTGTAATTCGCCACCCCGCAAACAGAGGCAAAGGCGCAGCCATCCAGAGCATACTGACAGAGGCGAGAAATAGAAATCCAGACACCCTCGTTCTCTTGGATGCCGATTCTCAGCATGATCCCAACGAGATTCCCTCTCTCATCAAACCCATTTCGGAGGGTTTTGATCTAGTCATCGGCTCCAGAGAGGCCCAGAAAGATAAGACACCTCGTTACCGCCGTATCGGGCAAAAAGTCATTTCCCGTTCGAGCCGGCTCGCTTCAAAAACCAATATCTTCGATTCTGAATCCGGCTTCCGAGCCCTTTCACCGAAGGCGATAAATGAGCTTGATTTGAAAGCGACTGGATTTGCTATAGAATCAGAGATGATAACCCGCGCCGCAGATAAAAACCTTCGGATAACCGAGGTGCCCATCTCAAACATATATACCAAAGATGGCTCGACCCTCAATCCGATAAGGCACGGCATAGACGTTCTCAGCCAGATAATAGTCATGATTTCACAGAGGAGACCCCTGTTCTTCTTCGGACTGGCAGGTGGTATCTTACTTGTGGTTGGTCTCATCATCGGCATCAGGGTGCTTAATATAGCTGCCACAACAGGCGAGCACGCCATAGGCCACACTATACTGACCACTCTGTTCATCATCGCTGGTATGTCGAGCATCTTCACCGGCATAATCCTGAACGCTTTAAACAGGCGGAAATAGCCAGAGTATAGACCAGCCGACAAATTGTGAGCAGTATTTTCCCAATCCATCCTGTAGATAACAAGTAATAAGTGCACTAATACTACATTAACATGGAAGAGCAAAGGTGGCTGAGACAAGATGCTGGGCTAATTTTGATAATCGTGAAAAGATTTATGAGCAACTGAGAGAATTTGCCCATCGCCTCAAAAGAGTAAGCACAGAGTAACAAAGGTATATCTCCGCGGCTCTTTTGCCAGGGGAGATTTCAACGAAGGCAGTGATTTAAACCTTATCATAGTGGGCGAATTTGAGGGCAAGATATCCTAGCGCGTCAAGAAGATTTTGGATTTAACTGCCTTGCCGGTTGAGCGCTGCTTTATACTGAAGCAGAATTTGAACAGATGAAAAAGGTCCCTTCCTGAAGGCGGTACTAGCCACAGCAAAAGAACTGTAGCCCTTCGTACATTAACCGAGTGCCTTTTCAGGAGCAGCTAGCGCATGCAGCGTCGATGTCTATCCCTGCCTCTTTCTGTCAGTGCGAAGTATCCCTCTGCTCTATAGTGCGATCCTTCGGGATCGTGTAGCACGAGGCTCAAGCCTCGCTTCAGAGGTCATCACCCCCTAAAACCTCATGTGCATAATGTTATGGAATATCTGCAACCACTGTGATACCTGAACAAAAATAACCTCTAATACAGCGAGCCGCTCGAACGAAATAACTGTGCGGCTTCACGTGATACGAAGTGTTCCAGTACATTGCCCTCACGCGAAAGCCGTGCTTTAGCAGAAGGTAGCCAAGCGTTTTGGGATCAAACCAACAAGTGTGTTCTTCGTTCATAGCGAAATTATCTCTGAGGACGATCTCGATAAATCTCCAGAGAAAGAAAGGATTGGGAGTCGCAATTAGGAGACTTCCCTCGGGCGAGAGGTGTCCTTTTGCGCTTTCCAGAAATTTCCCTACATTGGACAAATGCTCAATTAGATTAGCTGCAACTATCACCTGGAATTTATCCCCTATATCCAGATTCTCTGCATCCCCAACAACGCAGTTGTAGCCGAACTCGTTAAGTTTCGCGACCCCAGTTTCATTCAAGTCAACCCCAATGCAATACTTAGCATGCCTAGAGATAAAACCATGCAGGTAATTATTGCCATCCTTTGGCACAGCACTTTTGATAGCGCCAACACAGCCAACGTCCAGGACTGATTTCCCTGAGATATTTTCGCGAATGATTTTGTACATATCTCCCTTCCCCATTTTGATAGAGACGTAGCACTTATGTCTTATATCCCTCACTCTAATTGTAGTCATTGTTTTCCTCCTAATGCCTCCCTATATCGACTCCACACCTACCAGAGTCATCGCTATGAAGGGGGATAATTGCCCAAGTGGAGATAAAATCCCTCTCATTCTAAGCTTTGTCATGTGATTTTACCAGCATAACCAACTTGGGGGAAGGTCAAAGTTCATTTTGTGTGAGAAATCCACTTAGCCCTGAAATCTGGCTAATCGCTATCCTTCTTCGCTTTTTCTAACACAAATAAATATGAGTGGGAGAAGTGTCCAACTGACCATGCTTGACTAATCTAACTCCGAACTCTAGACTATTGACTACTGCTCTAGAGCAACCGGAACTGGAGATAAAGGTAATGGCAACGTGGTGCGGTAAGGTGTGAACATAACAGGAACGTAGAAGGGCTTGATAGAACCCATGCAAAACGGTGGGGAACGAGAAGCTGGGATCCTGCAATATTGCTGAGGCACCGATGGTTATAATAATTATTCTGCTTTGTATTTTCTCGTTCCTGGTTATTTGGCAGTTTGTAGGGTATCCCTCACTAATGGGCTTTATAGCACTTCGAGAGAATCCAAAAAAGAAAGACTCTTCTTACGAGCCATATGTATCAATTATCGTCCCGGCGCTTAATGAGGAAAAAGTTATTAAAAAAAGGATTGAAAATTTACTTCAACTGGATTACCCCGGGGAGAAATACGAAATTATCGTCGTTGATGACGGTTCTACTGATAATACCTATCAAATTGTAGAGGGGTTGGTAAAAAAGCACGAGGCAAACTCTGAGCCGCGCTTGAAGCTCGTAAAGGTTATGAAAAGAAAGGGAAAGGCAGCGGCAATCAACCTGGGGAAGCAACATGCTCAAGGCGATATTATACTGGTAACGGATGCTAATTCCCTCTTTAACAGGAATGTGCTCAAAGAAATGATGCCCTACTTCGAAGACCCTAATATCGGAGCTGTCGGAGGCAGATATGTTGTTTCCAATCCTGAAAACAAGCTCGCCTCTTCTGAGTCTTTCTACTGGGATTTGGAATATGTTATGCTCCGTGGAGAATCAGCGTTACAATCAGCATGTTTTTTTAATGGGTCAATAAACGCCTGGAGAGGCAACATAATAGAGGCAGATACCAAAGTACTCAGTGAGGACTTGGATATGGCGATACAGGTCAGACGCGCTGGCTACCGAATCCAATATGAACCTGAAGCCGTGGCTAATGAGCCAGGTGCCACGACCTCAGTTGACCAGATAAAACAAAGAAAAAGGACCGCCATAGGGACACTACAATGCATGTTCAAACATCGAGCATATTTCCTGCTTCCCAGGGACTTATACAGCCTGCTTATATTCCCATCGCACAAGGGATTGGCTATGGTGTCGCCGTTTACACTTTCCGCCATCCCCATTCTATACATCATAGTTCACGACAGCACCATTATAATCCCGCACCTTGTGGCAACTATATTGGCTTTTGTCTTGATGTTCGGCATACTGATGCTCTTAAAAGCCAGGCTGATGAAGCCTGAGAAGAAAACGGGGAGAGCATCAATGCCCTCCATATTCAAGATAACATATTATGTACTGCTTAATGAATACATCATATTATTAGCCTGGAGGGACTTTTTGTTTGGCAGACATTCCGTGTTATGGGAGAAAGCAGAATCAACAAGATAAGTGAGATTTACACCGTTCGCTTAGCATTTGGGGTTGGGGTTTGGCTAAGGACGGGGTAATAGACATGCCCGAGCGGTTTTTAGTCCGAAACAAGGTTTTTGTTCATGCTAAAAAGGATTAGGAATATTTACGCTGAGAGACCTAACGAGCATTTCCTTAAGGAGAAAGATAGCTGGACACCTCTAGTTTTCGGGCATCCGTTTAGCATACCACTACTAAGGGTGATGCAAAAATTTCACTTGAAAGTCCACCCCAATATCATTACTCTTGCTAGTTTCCTCCCCATTCTTGCGGCAGCCTACTTCTTTTTTAGCGACAAACTCCTGATTGGCGCGTTTTGTTATTTGAGCTACTTCATCATTGATGGTCTTGATGGGAAATGGGCTAGATTTACCGGCAGAACGTCGGAACTGGGTGAAAAGCTGGATTATTATCTCGGCGCTCTGGGAAACCTCGCCATGTATATTGGATTATGGTACAGCCAGTATTACCTGGCAGGCAACTGGTTTACAGGCGCCTGCATCATCGTTGCTCATTATAGTATTGTGGTTGCCCTAGGGATATTCATCCGGCAACCCTCCTATAAGACAATCTTCCCAAGGGTTCAATCATACTATTCTCCTGAAGATGAAGGCTTTGGAACTTTCTTTGTGGCACCACTATTCAACGTGGTTACCATCCTATTTCCCCTGCTGGTGCTGCTCCAGTTTATTTCATTTGTAATCCTTCTTGTCAGACAAAAGGAAAGACCAGATGTTAGAAGAGGGATTAAAAGGTTGCTCAAGACATGAGGGCGGGCAATAAATATATCGGAATCCGACCAGTCTCCTGTAATAGAAAAATGAATCGAAGTTCCCTGCTAATTATCCGGCTTACAGTTGGCACTGTCAGATAACACCTACTCCTTTATCCGGAGGCTGTTTCTTTACCTTGGATTCTGCCAGGTATTGTTCTATCACCTCTTCTGGTTTCCCCATGGCAGCCACGACACCCCTGTTGAGCCAGATTACCCTGGTGGCAAACCTCTCGATAGTGCCCATGGCGTGGCTCACCAACATCACCGTTCTCTCGCCCATAATCCGGTTCATCTCAGCTTCGGCTTTCTGGCGAAATGCAGCGTCGCCGGCGCCCATAATTTCATCAATCAATACAATGTCCTTATCGCAATGTATGGCAATGGCGAAGCCGAGCCGCGAGCGCATGCCGGATGAATAAGTCCTCACCGGCATGTCTATGAAATCACCCAGCTCGGCGAATTCGATAATGGCGTCGCTTATTTCGTCTATTTGCTTCTTAGTCAGCCCCATCATGATGCCGTCCAGATAGATATTATCCCGCCCGGAAAGCTCCGCATTAAACCCGGTGCCCAGCGAGAAGAGGGTGGAGACCTCGCCACCAATGGAGACTTTGCCCTCATCGGGGGGATAAATTCCAGCTATCACCCGCAGCAGGGTACTCTTCCCCGAGCCATTCCTGCCGATAATTCCCACGGTTTCCCCGCGTTCCACAGCGAAGCTCACGTGCCTGAGCGCCCAGAACTCGGCGGGCGAGCGCGACTGGTTGTGAGGCCTCTCGAGAAGAAAGCTGAGTGTCCTGGAGCGTCGTCGTTTCTCCATCTTGAACTTTATTCCGAGGTCGCTGACTCTGATCATTCTAAATTGCCTTCACTAGCTTGTATTCATCGCGAGAAAAGTACCACAGCCCTATCAGGAATACTGCAAAAGCAACTGCCACTCCCACTAAGGCGTACTCGGTAGGTGGCGCGCCACGAATCACAACGTTCTTGTATGATTCCAACAGCCCGGCAAAGGGGTTGCCCACCAGATACAGCGTGGCAAGTCGTTCCGGGACTCTATCCTCGACTGAGTATAAAATGGGCGACAAATAGAAGCCCAATCTGATAAGAAACTGGATGATATTGCGCAAATCAGAGAGATAAGTCCCCACGACGGCTACTATCAAGCAGGCTCCTATAGTGCCTATCAACTGGATGAGCAAGAGCAGCGGCAGCCAGAGTATGTTGGCTGTGAACGATGCTTTGAATACGAAGAGCATGGGCAGCAGAATAACGAAGCCGAAAAGCCAGTCAAAAAAGCCGATAACAATCCCGGATAGCGGCAGTATAGCCAGCGGAAAGCGCGTGCTCTGTATCAACCCCGCTTTTGAAGTGATAGAGGTAACCGAACGGCTCAGGGAAGAGGTAAACCACCTCCAGGACAGCAGAGCAATAAAAAGTAGCACAGGAAACTGGGGACCACCCCGCTCGAATATATAGTGTACCAGAATAATATATGTGATGAGCAGCAGAAGCGGGTCCAGGAAGCTCCAGACAAAGCCGAGGATCTTGTTCTTGTTCTCAGCTTTCATCTCGAATCTGACTATATAGTACAGCAGTTCCCGTTTCTGCCAGATGTTTTTAAGTTGTTCTATAATCGAAGCAATGGCTCAACCTCCGGTAAATCTCCAGTGCCTTCCTGGATTCTATCTCCCAGTTGAATATCTTAGCTGCCTCCAGGGCATTCCTCATCATTGTATCATATTACTGATCAGCAACAAGTCGCGTCCGGGTTGGCAACACCGGAAAATTGATTCACTCCTTGCCTACGTAGCACGAGCCCCGACATATCGGAGCATGGCAATCATGGAGACTCATAAGGCAAAGATAAATAGTATTACCCCCTCAGTAAGTCAAGGGCAAGTTCCTCGTTCAGTATCTTAGTGGCAATTCTATATGTATCATTTCATGGAGCGAGATTCCTCAATTCGACTATGGAGACTCCGTAATCTCGTCAGGCGATGACATGGAAGATTGCTATCCAATGTTCAAACATATAAAGTGTTACTAATCTATCTGAACTACATCAGCTAGGCAGCTCTCTGCTACGGAGAGTCGAGAGCCGGAGAATAGGATATCCCTTAATCTGAAGGTTAGCCAACACTTTCTTCCAGTATCATTGTAATAGCGCCTTTGGGGCATACTACAGTACAAATACCGCATCCTTTGCAATAGTTATAATCAATCTCAATCTGGTTCTTATTGCTATTCTTTGTTATAGCCAGGTCAGGGCAAAGCAGTCGGCAGAGATCACAGATACGGCATCTCTCCTGATCTATTATCGGTATATGTGTTCTTCCTTCCACCGGTGTTAGCCTATCGTCCTTTCTTATTTAGCCCTAGTGTATTTGGTCGGATTTCATTTTACCAATCCTAAATCCGATATCCATAGCTTTTAAATTCAGCTCTCTCAGCCTTTCTGGAATAATTTCCTCTATTGCAGATTTTAGCGACTTCTTAGTAACTATGCCGGTCATTTCTACGGCTGCGCTCAAAATGACTACATTAGCAGCTATTCCTTTATTGAGTTCCTCGATTGCTGTTTTAGTAGCAGGAATCCCTACATATTTTAAGCCTTTCGTTTCCTCAGGAGTAAACTGCTCGTCATAAATGATAACTCCCTCATTAGGCTTGACCCGTGCAATATATTTGTTATAAGCAGTCTGGTACATAGCAATTAACATGTCGGCGGCAATGACGTAGGGAAAAATTATTGGTTTGTCAGATATCACCACTTCGGCTCGACAACCTCCACCTCTGGCTGCTGCGCCATAGGAATTTGTGCCACTAACCCATTTCCCATCATTGAAAGCTGCTTGACTCAGTATGGTGCCAGCCAGGACAATACCCTGCCCTCCAAAACCACATAGTATAACTTGTTTAATCGGCGCCATTAGTGAACTCCCCGGTTATTATCTTATTCTTCAGTTCTTCTGGCGATAAGTTCTTAGCTCTCTTCTTAGTGATGCATTTGTCCATTAGATACTTGATCGTACCTACAGGAGTATCAAGTTGGTTGTGTCTGCCAAATTGGGTTGGGCAGGGTGATAGAACTTCGATGAAGCAAAAACCATTAATTTGTAATGCCTTCTTGATGCTGGCTTTCAGGGCAAAGGGCTGAGTTACCGAATATCTTGCTGCATAGGTGGCGCCAGCAGCAACAACAAGCTTGCACAGATCAAATGGCCGATACGGATTTCCTTGAGCTGTTGTTCGTGTAAAGGCACCTGCTGGCGTGGTAGAGCAGACTTGACCTCCGGTCATCCCATAAACCATGTTACTGGCACAGATGACAGTCAGGTCCATATTTCTGCGTGCGGCATGAATAAGGTGGTTTCCACCAATATCCGCTAAATCGCCATCTCCGCTGATAACCATTACCGTCAATTTAGGGTTAAACATCTTGGCTCCCGTGGCAGCGGGAATAGCCCTGCCATGCAGAGTATGAAGAGTATCAGCATTAAAGTGGGGGCTTGGTATCCAGCCAGCACAACCTATACCGGAGACAAATAACATCTCATCCATGTTTAGCTTAAGCTCATCGATTGCTCTAAAAATCAAACCCATCAAAATTCCATGACCGCAACCGGGGCAGAAGGTAGTTGAAGTTAGTCCTGGCCGCAAATATTGCTCCATGTCCCTAGGCATTATAAGTGCCTCCTCAATTGCTCTATAATGGTATCAGGGTATATGACTTCTCCATTGGTTTGAGTAAATGATACTACCTGGCAAGAGGCATATTTTCTTACCTCTCCAGCTACTTGACCTTTATTCATCTCAGGAACAAATATCACCTTAGCCCTTGCTCCAATATCCCTTGTCAAGCCATCAGGAAATGGCCACAGAGTCTTGAGCCTGAGCATTCCGATTTTTTCCCCTTCCTCCCGCATTGCCTCAACGGTAAATAGTGAACTCCTTGCCGTAAAGCCATAACTGATAACAACCACCTTGGCGTCTTCCAAATAATATTTCTCGTAGTCAATAATTTTTTCCCTGTTGTTTATTATTTTCTCATTTAGCCTTGAAACCAACCTATCATGAATTAGAGGGTCGTCGGTTTTTCTGAAACCATAACTGTCATGTGTTGAGGCAGTCACTAGCAGCTTCTCTCCCTCACCGAAAGTGGGCATGGGCGGCACGCCATCCCTTTCCTTAGTACCGAAGGGTGCCGCACCTGCTTTCTTCTTGCGGTTGAATAACTCAATGTCTTTCATTATGTCTATTCTCTCTCGCAGGTGCCCTATTGCTTCTTCAGTGAGCAATAGAACGGGAACCCGGTATTTCTCGGCAAGATTAAAAGCCTTAATCGTTTGTTCATATGCCTCTTGTACTGACCAGGGACAGAGAGCTATGACCTGATAATCTCCGCTCGAACCCCACTTGGCCTGCATTATGTCTCCACTCGCCACCCGGGTAGCCTGCCCCATGCCAGGGCCTGCCCTTTGAACATCCACAACCACCAGTGGGGTTTCTGTCATAGCAGCGTATCCAACTGTCTCCTGCATTAAGGTAAATCCAGGGCCTGATGTAGCGGTCATGGCTTTTGCACCCGCCCACGATGCCCCGATAACTGAGCCTATAGAGGCAATCTCATCCTCCATTTGTATGAATACACCCCCAATCTCATTAAACCTGACTGAAATCCTCTCCATGATTTCGGATGATGGGGTAATAGGATAGCCTGCGTAATAACGGCATCCCGCCCTAATGGCACCCTCAGCGATTGCCTCATTCCCAGAAAGATAATACCTTACCATAGGGATACCTTCCGATTTATGAAGTTGTGCAAAGCACCGTTAATTCGTGAGATACAAATCACTCTTGCTCCTGACTTGTTTCGGGAACCTCGAGTATTGTTATATTTCTTTTTACTAATTCCTCCATAAATTTCTGGTAGATTTCTCCTTCTATAGCATCCTCACAAGCCACAATGCCCCTCTTCTTTATTTCTCCTTTTCCTACAAGCCTTGCACCTATTGCTGCAGGAAACCCAGTAACTCTACCCATCGCCGAAATTCCATTCATTATATCCGCCTCTTCCCACATATAGTAATCAATTCTCATTTTCTGCCCGTTTTTTATTCCAGTCACCGTATTCCACATAACGCATATGTCAGTATCGGCCTCTAATGGTGTAAGTTTTGGACTCATAACAGATGATAAGAAATCGCGAGGTGCTATCTTCATGCCCTTGAAATCAATAGGTGTAAGGTCAAGCATTCCACATTCCTTCAGCGTATCGACTGCTTTATAATGACCTGGCCATCTGATGGTCTTCTCGGCAAATTCATTAAGCTGTGGTCTCATATAAATAAAAGAGGGCATGCCGCAGGTAACACCACATTCAAACTCCTCGTCCTTGCCAAATTTGTTAAATCTGAAATTTTCACGGTCACTCAGTGCAGGTACTCTCACAACCTTACCATTCTTAATCACTTCCGCCTGAGTCATATAGTCATCCAAAACATGCTTGAATGCCCAGGTAATCATATAGTTTAGTGGGTATTTCCCCCGGACTTCTTTCGCAGGAATACCTCCCACTCTCGCTATCGCCGACACCGCCTCATCCATTTTCCTAATACCGTCACCGATTGTGATGTTGCTTATACCGGGAGCAAAGCCTAAGCCGTTAAGGATTAATACATCCTTAGCTATAGCGCTCTCATGGAGCCATTCCCCGTATTCTTCTGTGGTCATTTGATTTGGAATCTCTAAACCCTCTATCTCATAAGGGTCAGGTCTTCGGAAATAGATGAGTATATCAACAATATTTAATCCAGCCTCAATTGCTGCTTCTACAACCTTATAACATGCCTTCGTATCATCTAGTGCAATTACACCGACATCGTAGTCTTTCATTAACTTCTTGGTATCCTCGGTATTAGTGACATCGAGGACACGCGCTATGAGCTTGCTACTATGCACCCTTTTCTGCATCCTATCAAGGCTGCTTTTCCGACTATCTACAATTCCTACAGCTTCGACATCAGCATCTTTAACTAAATCACCAGCAATAATACTCCCCATTTTGCCAGAACCAATAACCAAAGCTTTCATATTGCTCTTCCTTTCTTTTACATGCGGGTAATGTTTCCTGCCAGTTAAAGTATTTCCCGACTGCGGCAATACATCTAGATTGTACTGTATTTTCAGCGCCTGCAGTGACAGGAGTATATCGATTCAGTTGCTTTCGCAAGAATCGTTGCCGCTAAGATATTATCCTATTCGTGAGTTATTGTCAATGCAGCGATTTGAATCATCTAAAATCTAACCCAAGGGGGAGTTATTAAATCACGAAAAATCTAACCGAAGGTATTAAGATTTGGCCCGGTTACTACTGCTGTAAAGGAGGTAAAACCGGGCCATGGAAAG
>JAGHCA010000075.1 GCA_021160725.1 Dehalococcoidia bacterium
GTATCTCTACCTCGAGACTACCAGCTATAGCGCCGTACATATTAATTCCGGGCCTTACTGTGGTTGTACCCGAAACCGACATTACAAACACAGGCTCCCCCTCGCCACCCACATCTGGGTTTGGCGCAAAATAGACATCCCCTATGGCTATGATAACGCCGGGACCCTCTATAGTACACCTTTCGATATCAAGTGCACCGTCAACAAAGATGGTCTGCCCATTTAAATCAAGAGTCTGCTTGTAGGGTTCTGTGGCGGTAGGCCCGTATATTTTTGTGTCACCGGTAATGTAAAGAGTCCCATTAAGGGTTAAAGTAGCTTCTTTAGTACTAATCGAGCTCGTGATGTCCAATTCGCCGTCTACGTCTATATACAGCGGCCCTAACCCTGACGGACAGTCAACAGCTTCTCCGTTTATATATATGGGCCATGGTGGACAGTTATTGCCTTTAAGGTCTATTTCAGTGACTCCATAGTAGTGCGTCCCGTCTTCGACATCCCGCCAGTAGTACTGAGCAAGCTCATCCGCTGTCGGCCAGGGACCAGTATAATTCTTTGCCGGTTCGTTTTCTGGGTCACAGTCGAGGCTGACCTTCTTTAAATCAATTTCACCCTGGCTGGTAATAACATGATTCGTTATGCCGGAATAATCGCCATACACACTGGCAACATAAGCCTCTATTTGGGTCCCACTGCCATCGCCGGTGGCTGTTGATACGACGCGGTAATGATAGGTCGGATAGATTGGCTCATTTATCAAATATGTTATGGTGACCGTGACGTCTTTGCCATTAACATTGGTTATAGTGTAGTTCGTGGACGGGTAACACTTAGTCAAATTCCACACTCCAGCTGCTTGATGCTGTATCTTCCATACAGCGTCCTCCACCCCGGCATCGGCGGCATAAAGCTCAGCCGTCCTCTTCTCATAGACCCGCCCGGCGATAAGCCCGCTGCCCATATAAGCCAGCAAGGGAGCGATGATGAGCCCGCTGACAAGAAGCAGGATGAGAACCAAGATCAGCGCCTGCCCTTTTTCATCTCTTATTAATCTCTTCACGGCAATTTTCCTCACTTCAGCCCACATTATACCAGGTTAAGTGTCTTCATCCCCCTAAACTAAGGGCTCTCTCCTTGAATCTCTCCTTTAGATCTTCCTGAATCTCCCCCTTAGAGTAAGAGCTCTCTCCTTACATCTCCCCCTTAAAGTAAGGGGGATAAGGGGGTTATTTCCGTAATTCTCATAACTCCTGCCGATTGCGTCGGCATCCTCGGTACAGTCGGGACCTTACCCCTCTTAACTTAAGAGGGGTAAGGTTGTCCCTTTGCCCTCTTATCTTTCTTAAAGAGGAGGAATTTTGGAAAACTTACTGTTACCAAGTAACAGTATAACGTAATCATCTTGGGCGTCAATAGCCTATTAGTATTGTCATTGCGAGCCCTCTTGGCTAAATTCCAAATACCAAAATACAAAGCTAAAAGTGCAAAATGACAGAGCAAAAGTTAAAAGTTTTGCGTTTTGAGTTGTCATTTTAATTTTTGACCTTTGATTTTTGAATTTCTGTACTGTTTAGTATCTAGGGATTAGGATTTAGAGTTTACCCTTTGGGGACTACGCAACATACAGTTAGAATTAGCCCGCTCTGGGCATAACTTCATATACCCTGGTCTCGCTTTGTCCGCCCACGTTGGCGGTCACCCGGAAAATCACGACCGCGTCATCACAATTACAATCACCATCACAATCACCATCACCATCACCATCACAATCACAGCAGCAGCTAGTCTGGTCAGGGTCAATATATTCAGCCACCTTAGTAGTAGAAACGGGGTCTGGATTGATATCTGGGTTAATGTAGTAATATCGCCAGAGTATCTTAAATTCGCCAGAAGACATATCCTCTAAAGTATAAATAACTTCATGCGGAATCTCAGTCCCTCCTTCCTTCCATGTTAAGGTGAGAAGCTCAAGCTCAGGAGTGCCTGGGTCGTCTCCAGTATCAACATTCTGGGCCTTCATGATATCTTCTCTGACCAGTTTACCAGCTTGTTGCACATGGCTCACAGCTGCCATGTGGTTAGAGGTGCGGGTGTTCATATTAAACACCTGAAAAATAGACATGGTAATGGCGGCGGTGATGACGCCAGTAAGAGCAATGGCTATTACCAGTTCAATCAGAGTAATGCCTCGCTGGTCTTTCTTTAGCTTTTTCATATTCATTTGTTTAAGATTCAACCTGGACTCTATAGAATTTCCAGATTCCAAGCTCCAAATCTATGCTGCGCGACCCTTCAGGGTCGTGCAGCACGAGGCTCAAGCCCCGCACTACATTTCTGCATTTCAAATCTCCAGCTCCCATTTGTAGCTTACGATTTTCAGGCTCTATACCTCTATATTTCCGGATTTCTCTTATAGTCCTCCAGGGTAACTAATACTTCACCGTCACGGCTAACAGTCACCGTTATCTTCTGGATGCCATCATCAGGGTTACGTACAGGTTCAGCAGAAACCGAGATAAAATAGCCGGGATATTCAGTAGATTCAACATTATCTTGTTCATATGATTGTGGGTCGTGGATGTCATAGGGATTCATGCTATTATCCTTAACATATTCCATCTGGCTGCAGGCTAGGCTTTCGGCAGTAGCTCGCTCATCAGAAATAATGAGAACTGTGGAAGCATAGGATAGGGAACCTAAAATGGCAACGGCAATTACCCCCAGAAGAGCTATAGCTATCACTATCTCAACCAGAGCGAAGCCCCTGGAGCTGCCTTGAAAGGCTTTCCTTACCTGGCTATTCGGTTTTATCATTTTGATTTTTGACCTTTGATTTTTGGAGCTCCCATCCTGCCCGCTGATAACCCTCACCTAGAGATTTAGTTGACCATAGATAGAATACATAGCTGACAACATGGCTAAGACAACAAAACCAACCCCTAAACCGAGCAACACCGTTATCACCGGCTGAATAAGTCCCACAGCCGCATTGGTCTTATCATCAGCCTCGGTCTCAAAGCTTTCGGCTACAGTAACTAGTGTGTTCTCGAGATTACCGGTTTCCTCACCAACTTTCACCATTTGCGTCATCAAAGGCAAGAAAAGTTCCCTCTTAGCCATAGGTTGGGCCAGGCCTTCACCTCTGATTAACGCTTGCTGAACCTCGGTCAGGCTCTCCTCTACAGCCTTATTGGTAGTACCGCGAATGGTTACTGCCATGACTTCTGGTAGGGGTAAGCCAACTCTGATTAACAATGACATAGTGCGGCAACACCGAGAAAGCTCACTAAGCCGAACAATACGCCCGACTACGGGCAAACGAAGCATCATTTTGTGCCAATGGTATTTCCCTGCTGGGGTCTTGATATAGGCATAGATGACACCAACAGCAGCCAAAATCACAATCAGAAGATAAACTCCATAGTGGCTAGCCCAATCAGTAATGCCGATAAGTATTCTAGTGGGCAGAGGCAGCTCAACTCCAAGTTCAGCATAAAAGCTGACAAAGGAGGGAAAAACAAAGGTGATAAGTATCGCTACCACAACAACAGCGACAAGAACCACGAGA
>JAGHCA010000002.1 GCA_021160725.1 Dehalococcoidia bacterium
GAATATATCACCCTGCTGTAAATGCCTTTGGCCACATTTCCACCACCATGAGAGATACTTTGAGTCTGGCCCGGATGAGACCATTGTATAATGGGGGAAAAACTCAGAGCCAGCAAGACGACATACCCTTTCAATCTCTGCGGTGATTTCCAGGTCGAGTACTCCGGGTCGAGCGAATCGAGCTGCTGCTTCTATTCCTTTCTTTGCAATCCTGGATGCTTCACGGATGCACTGAAGCTCCCAATCTGATTTAACGATTCGCTCGTTCTCGATGATGTCTGAGGCTGGTTCGACCTGGGCGAAAGCCTCTTCTTTTTGGAAGCAGGCATATAATGCGGGGCTCATAGAGTACTCTCCTACTATGCCGATTTTGGGTTTTTTCAGTCCTATCCTTCGCAAATACTTTCTGGCAGTATCCACATGATTTACTGATGGCTCAATCTCCTCCACCCATGTACAGCCAGAAGCGAAATATTCTGCCTCATCAATTTCCAAGAGAGCACCATATTTCTCGTCTTGAGGTAGCACCATCATTGTGTCGCCAAAGTAGGGCTCGTAGTTAGACATGTACATCACGTGTCCCCTCTGGCCAAAGCGGAGGCTACCTGGACCTGAGTAAATTATCAATGCGTCGAAGCCGCGCTTCTCCATTTGCTTGCGTACGTTCTTTAGTCGCCTGAGGAACTCATCTTCTGGCGGTATCGGACGGGGTGTTGTGTTCTTTTCCATTAATTCCTCCTTGCCGGCCTCAATATTTTTTTCTAGCATCTTCTATTTCATTCATAGGCACCCCCAATTAAATTATTGGACAACCAGAAATCTCGATGCTTTAGCCTTTAGCAAACTCCTGTTTCATGAGTTTGGCTCCCCTCTTTTCAAATTCCTCAAAATATCTCTGGGGGGAGCTACTAGTCATTTCAATTGTAACCACTCCTTTTTCAGGTATCTCTCCGTGTGCTAGCATTTGAAGCGATATCGAACATGGGACACCAACATATGAGCCATAGTCCATGGAACAGGTCACAGGCTTGCCATCAAAGAATGGATAAGGTAACTGGCTATGGTATATGATTCTTTTGCCCATGCCATTCTTATAACCTGTTATCTCTACTGACAATATGGCCTGAGGATTGAATCTGAATCTCTCTGCCAGCTGGTAGGGGTCTTCCCACTTTTCCACACTGTGGCGCTTAATGTGTTTTATAACAACTTCATAGGGTGATACTTTAACCCCGTTGATTTCAATCGGTTCAGCCTCATAGATGCCGTTTTCCAGTAAGGTCCTGACGAATCGTGTCCAGCTGTAATGCCATATCCCCCTCACTACAATTCGTTTTGTTTTCCTCTGTTTTATTATAGGCACCAGGGGAAGGGTTAAAGGCTCCCAGTGAGTTAAGATATATGTCTCTTGTTTGCCGATGGGCTCTGGGAACTCGAATTCCCTGGGTAGAGCAAAGGGAGGCATATTACGAACAATATTCCCGTTTTCCCAATAAATTCTCTGGTCTGTTCTGGGGTCATATTGAGTATGGATTGAATCGACAAGGCCAGGAGTACCATGAGTGATGGGTCGCCACATACCCCAGTAGATGTTGATATCATCCACCTCATCCATCTCCTCACATCCTAGCTTAGCCATTTCGCAAGTAGTTGCACATCCGCCGTTTCCTATGAGGAAAGTTTTGCCCGCTTTCTCCAGAGCTGCAGAGTAATATGGTAGCTTATCCACATCTATCATGTTTAAGCTTACACCACTTATACCTACTTCCTTGACTGCATCCATGAAGTTATATACATATTTCTCAGGCAAGGTATCGACGACACAGTCAGCACTCTTCAATACATTGGCTATCTCCTCTTTTTTGGATGCATCTACCCGGACATACGAGAATCTTTTATCGCCATCCATTAAATTTATAACTCGTCTTGCCGTTATCTCGTCAAAATCCGCGACAACAATCTCATCAAAATCACTTGTTTTATGCAGGTCATACACACATGAAGAACCCATGGCTCCTGCTCCGCCTAAGCAAACTACTTTCATTTATGAACCTCCTTAACATAATAATATCCAAATACATCTCGCTCCAGCGAGTTCCGTTGACGAATTCCGTGGTTAAGATTCATGAATTTTACACCGTTTCCTCATTCTAGTTGGTAAATTATGAGACAGATACCTGTTTTGAAAGTGTCTCATTAAATTTCACGGGAACACCCATCTCAGCCATCGTCTTTAGAAATTTTATGGAGGCAAGGCATTCAGAGTGGTAATCTTGTTACTTTTGATTTTATTCTTGACTTTGTTGGCTAAATCTATATCGCCCAGAACTATTTCAGATACATCCTTGTCTCTAGCCAGTACTGAAGCACATGGGCCACCTTGTGCGCCAGCTCCCACCATAAATATTTTCATTCTTTGCCCCTTGTGTTTGTTTATCTTGGACCGGAGCTCTAACTTTGGGTCGTGTAATTTATTTACCAGGCTTCTTTGCTTTCTCTACAATTTGTCACTCCTCTTATTGGCATACTGAACCTTATATAAGTTTTCGTTGGTTATTTAATCTAACCTTCGATACTCGTGAACCCTCTCATGAATTATAATGCCTCGCTTCTTAAGTTCTGTAAAGAATTCCATTGGGTCATAGATTTCATATGCAGAACAATAGCCACTGTTGACTTTGGTTTTGCCTTTCATTATGAGTTGGGTTCCTATAGATAAAGGAATAGCTACGTTCTTGGCGTAAGCTCTAGTGCCTCCCCACTCATCAGAGGGTGGGTGGGATGTGGTTAAAACATATTCTACTTTTCTGCCTTTCCTTTCTCCTACCACTTCCACCCGTAACGCATATCCCCACAAGGGAGTCCGTGTGCCTCCTGGCAATTGGCTAAGCATGTCCCCTAAAAGTTCCAGTGTATTGAAATTTTGCCCTTTATGCTTTATCGTCTTCTGCTCGAAAATCCCAAAATCAACCAGCTGTTTTAATACTTCCATGTCTGCTGGTGGCCAGGTACCCATAGTTTTAACCCTTTTAACTCCGGGAACAAGCTTGGAAAGAGTGAAGGTTTCTGAGTGTGGAACATAGTATACATCTAGCTTTCCATATGGAGGCTCGAATTCCACAGCCTTCGATTCCTTAAGTGGAGGTTGAGGGTGATATTTGCCATTCTCGTAGTAAGCTCTCCGCTTCTCTTCAGGGTCTATCTCCCCGAAACTGGTCAATACCAGGCCGGGAGAAATTGCAATTGGTCTGAATGAAGCCCAGTATACATAGATTTCTTCTACCTTGTCACATTGATCAACCCCATATCGGGCCATTATGTCGGTGACTCCCGGTGTCATTCCTATACCATTGGCATACAATATCCCTGCCTTTTTAAAATCTTCGTTATATTGCCAAAGCCCGGAATCTAAATCAGCCGCCGGGATTTTACACCTCAAAATGGCTTTGACAGTTGGTTCAGCTCTGTCGTAGGCAAGGCCGTTCATTACAAAATCATATCCTTTGATTGCCTCTGCTACTTTATCTTCATCGGAGGCATCTATTTTTAATGTGTGAACCCTCTTGTCATTCAGTTCTCTTTCCAAATCTTTTAATTTTTGCTCATCAATGTCCGCTAAAAGAAATTTATCAAAATCACTGGTGTTAACTAAATCTCTTGTTGCTTCTATACACATCCTGCCAGCAGCTCCCATAATGAAAATCTTTGTCATTTAATTCCTCCTGTATTGTTTATTTTTGACCATTGTGGCTAGGCAGAGTGAAACGGCATTCTAGAACAACTCGAGGATTGCAATCTCGAGCGAGTGAAGAAAAGTGCCCCATAATAAAATATAACATTTATGGCATCTTCTGGAAAGAGATTGTGCTGCCCGATATTGCGATTACTATCGAGGTTAGCTGAACTGACATATACGTGAAAGCCTGTAGGAAGGTCCAGCTCGATTTATATGATATTGGTCCAGCGAGCCCTGAATTTCTGGCAAAGGCCGCAGCCAGTAAGCTCTTTGTCACCGACCAGCTTACCATAGTAATCAACAAGGCTCTGGGTCTTATAGGTTCTTTGACTATGCTAGAGGCTGGGAAATCGAGAAGCATTGTTTAATGCTCGTATTGAGTGGAGGAGTACCAGCTCAACTCCTTACCTACAGCACGGGCTGTCTCTCTTACGCTAACAACTTCTGTAAGGCGTGTGAACGGCGTCGAAAACCAACGGGAACAAATTGTGTATTGGTTTGTCATAAGGCTTAGCTTTCCTGGCATCAGGAAAATGGTATTGATAAACTTATTCGCACTGAGTACAATTGCTTCTGCAAATGAGCATACACTAATAACGGGAGGTACATGAGATGAAAGAAATTAGTGAACTTGTTAAATCGTATTGTTCCGAGATGGAAATTCCCTTTCCTGTTGAGGAATACGAGCAGAGAGTAGCCAATGTTAAGCGAGCAATGGCAAAGCAAGGAATAACTCTTCTATACTGTACTGCTCCTGAGTCTCTGTTCTATCTCGTTGGTTACCAGAATAGTTGGTACCAGGCTCAGAGCCCTAAGGAATGGCAACAACTCAGCGGCGTGGTCATTGCGGACAATGAAAGAACCCCTATCTTTTTCGACCGGGAAGAGGAAGAGGTATTGGTTTATAATCACTGTGTTGGATGCGACATACGAATATACCGTCCTCGGGCAGGAACCTCACAATTAGAGTTCATAGTGAAAAACTTGAAGGATGAGGATTGGCTCAAGGGGAAGGTTGCCCTGGAGAAGTGGAGTTATCTTCCTAATCCAGCAATTAGCCAGATGATGCAATGCGTTTTCGAAAGTGAAGGATGTGAAGTGATGGATGGGACGGACATTGTCCGCGAGCTTCGAGCAGTGAAGTCCCCTTTGGAAATGAGTTATGTGAGGACAGCTGCCAGGATTGCTGATATAGGAATGAAGGCTGCTATCGAACATATAAGACCGGGGATGACTGAATTGGATGTGAAAGCTGAAATGGATTATGCTTGTGCGAAGGCTGGGGGTGAGATAGCAGGGCTTCCTACGTATGTTAGCGCGGGGCGGCGCTCCGCTCAAATACATACTCTGGCGTCAAGACATAAGATCATGCCAGGCGATATAGTACAGCTCGATTTATGCGGAGTATATAATAGATACCATGTTGATGTTGCCAGGTCTGTGTCTATAGGTGAACCTGATCCCGATGTAGCCAGGTGGATAGAACTGTCTGCGAATGGTTTTTCTGTGTTGATGAAGGCTATGAAACCGAACTGCCGGGTCTCGGAGATTAACAGGGCAGTTGAACAGTATTATAAAGAGGTAGGGATATGGGAAAGTCGGTGGTGGGTTGGAGGATATGACCTGGGTATTGCCTTCCCACCTGACTGGGTTGGAGTTTTTCACTATGGCCCGGGAGAGTCTTCGGAGAGGGTATTTGTTCCTGGTACAGTAGTCAATTATGAGTCGGATTTCTATCTTCCTAAGAGTGCCGGCTTATCTGCTATTATGGACACGATTGTGATTGACGAAGAAAAAGCTGAACTTTTGAGCCGGATACCTCAGAACCTAATTGTGGTGGAGAGCTAGGGTGCGAAAGGGATTGAGGGATTTCGATAGGGTAACGTCGTACAAAACGTTACATTAAAAAATTGGAGTGAATCCCTGAGAGCGGACACTTTGGGTTAGGAAGGTCTGGCAGGCTTAGAGCATAACCGAGGGGAGAAAGCTGCCCTGCCCAGCTCTGCCGCCGATGTGAGGTTACTCCGAGACTGCTCTACTACTGGAAGAGACAGTAGCAGCCGGGGCGAATTCAATAACGGGCCTACCGACGAAGAGGCTCTGCGAGACAGAGTAGAGAAACTGGAGCGGCTGGTGGGCAAGCTTACCTTCTCAGTCTGTCCCGAAGAAACGGCAGACCATCAGGCTGTGGGGATGTCTCGGTGACGCCATCCTGTGGCGGCGCCAAGGGTGAAGAAACTTTTAAGAAGCAGCTTTTATCATAGGCCTAAAGATAAAAGCCAGGCGAAGATGAAGAAGGGAATGGATTTATTTAAGAGGCAAGATTGAAGCTACCTGCCTTGAGTATTCCTACTATGGCTATCGGATATCACCTGCATTATAAGAACGCCATGATGGAAAGTTTTTTCAGGACACTGAGATATGAGGAAGTGAATCTATTCAAGCATGAGACCTATCAGGATGTGCTAATCAGGCTTCCCTATTTTCTTGAGGAGGTCTATAATCAAAAGAGGCTTCACTCAGCACTTGGCTACTGCCTGCCAAATGAATTTGAGGAGGTACTGCTTGATTAGGAGAGTAACGAGATACCCCGCCAGACTCTCCTAACCCTATCTGTCCTATCATAGGGGCGCACTCCAGTACAACTGTGGCAATAATATGGAGGGGAGATAAAAATGAAAGAGAGAAGTGTCAAAACGATCACAGAAATACCGGGTGAGAAATCGAGAAAACTTAAGGAAATAGCGGAAAGATATGTTGCTTCTGGCTCCATGTATTCCGTGTTTCCGATCATGGCAGCTGAGGCTAAAGGCGCGATAATAAAAGATGTTGACGGCAATAGCTACATAGATTTCTATGCTGGAGTAGGGGTTTTGAACCTGGGTCATTGCCACCCAAAGGTTGTAGAAGCGTCTAAAGCACAGGCAGAGAAGTTGGTTCATACTTGCTTTGGATCTGTGATGCACGAGTCTTTTATCCGAGTAGCGGAACGACTATCAAAAATCACGCCTGGAAAATTTCCTAAAGCAACAGCACTTTTCAACAGTGGTTCAGAGGCGATAGAGAATTCGATAAAGATATCCAGAGCATACACCAAAAGGCCGGCAGTTATCTGTTTTGATTATGCATTTCACGGAAAAACTCTTCTGGCTACAAGTCTCGACGGTACGGTGAGGCCTCTCAAAGTGGGATATGGGCCGTTCGTTCCAGAAATATACAGATTTCCCGTTGCCTATTGCTATCGTTGCTCCTTTGGGTTGTCTTATCCGGAATGCTCTATGCGGTGCCTCGAATTCATAAAGCAAGGATTTCTTACTACGGTGAACCCGGAGCAGGTTGCTGCTCTTGTTATAGAGCCAGTGATTGGAGAGGGTGGATACATATTTCCACCAAAGGAATTTCTGCCGGGACTGCAAGAAATTTGCCGGGAGCATGGCATAGTGTTTGTCTTGGATGAAGTTCAGTCAGGATTTGGAAGAACGGGGAAGATGTTTGCTTGTGAACATTGGGGGGTGGTACCTGATTTAATGGTAATGTCAAAATCAATTGCGAATGGCTTCCCACTGAGTGCAGTAACTGGCAGGAAAGAGATTATGAATGCTGCAGGAATATTAGGAGGTACTTTTGTGGGACATCCGGTTGGGTGTGCTGCCGCTTTAGCGGTATTAGATATTTTCGAGGAAGAAAAAATACTTCAAAAAGCACAAAGGATGGCAGAGATAATGCGGAGTAGATTAGGGAAAATGTATCAGAGAATTTCTCTCATTGGTGACTTGAGGGGTGTAGACACGGCATGGGGAATTGAACTGGTTCGGGATAGAAAAACAAAGGAACCTGCTACGGAGGAAACTAAGAGAGTACTGAATGAGTGTCTCAGGAGTGGTTTAATAGCGATAAAAGCTGGTGTTTATGGTAATGTAATACGCATCATCCCTCCACTAGTGATAACTGAAGAACAGCTAAATGAGGGATTCGATATTCTAGAGGAGGCCTTAATTAGGGTCTCGGGTTAGTAACTAAGAACTTGCGTGCTAGAGGGAGGATATATATATGCATGGATTTTACAACAAGGTGCTACATATTGACCTCACCCGAAGGTCGTTTGAACAAGAATCCGTCAATGATGAAGTTTATCAGGAATATCTGGGGGGTAAAGGGCTTGGCACCTGGCTGTTGCTGAACAACACAAAAGCAGGGATCGATCCTTTATCAGCAGATAATGTCCTCATTTTCGCCACAGGGCCAACGACCAACGCAACAGTGTGGGGCTCATCCAGATATGGGGTATTCACCAAATCTCCTTTAACAGGATTATATGCCGAGTCCTATGCTGGAGGTAAAGTGGCTGAGCCGCTGAGCGGCACGGGCTTTGACGCAATCGTGGTACACGGAGCTTCTGAAAATCCTGTTTACCTTGAGATTTCTGACGAAGATGTGAAATTTCACCAGGCCTCTCATATATGGGGCAAGGACACTTATGAAACAGAGGATGTTATAAAGCGCGAAGTGGGAGTTAAAAATGTCGGTGTTGTGGTTATAGGGCCTGCTGGTGAAAACCTGGTAAGGTTTGCTTGCATTGAAAATGACTATTATAGATCGGCTGGGAGGACTGGAGTCGGGGCTGTAATGGGTTCCAAGAAAATCAAAGGCATTGCATTCCATGGAAACAAGGTGAAGCAAATAGCCAAACCCGATTTACTCAGAGAATTATATGTAGAGCTAAGAAATATAGGGAAAGAGAATCCCGGGGTGAAGAAATACAAGGATATGGGGACGCTTCAGATGGTACCTGTTATGAACAAATTTGGTGCGTTTCCTACCAGGTATTGGCATGCAGGAACCTATGATAAGTGGCAAAACTTGACCATGGATGCGTTGCAACAGAAAAGCAAAGTGAGGGCACATGCATGTCCAAAGTGTTTTATGGCTTGTGGAAGGGCAACCACAGTGCTTGAAGGAAGACACAAGGGATTGAAGCAGGAGATAGACTATGAAACTGTAGGTAGTTTTGGTGGACTTTGTTTGATAGACGATATAACGGAGGTTTTGTACCTGAATGACATATGTGACCGACTGGGCATGGATACCATGACAGCGGGTAACCTTTGTGGCTTTACCATTGAGGCTTCTCACAGGCAAGACATCGGAGAGAGAATTGAATACGGTGATGTTGATGGTATCGCTGCTTTACTTAATAAGATGGCGAGAAAAGAGGGAATTGGAGCTACTCTGGCTGAAGGGGTAAAACACGCCAGCAAAGAGTGGGGGTTAGAGGATTTCGCTGCCCATGTTAAAGGATTGGACTTCGCAATGTACGATCCTAGGGTTCTAAAGGGAATGGGGTTAGCATTTGCTACTTCGGATAGAGGTGCATGTCATCTGAGGGCTACCATTTATAAAGCGGAGATTTCGGGGCTGATAGCGCCAGATGAAATCGAGGGCAAAGCGGAGATATTCGTTGACTTTGAGGACAGGCATACACTTTTTGATGCCCTGATTCTGTGCCGATTTTTTAGAGACTTATACCCCTGGGAAAAAATTTCCACCCTTATAAATACTATTACAGGGTTAGAGCTAGATAAAAAGCAGTTGCAGAAAATGGCTTCGAGTATTACCAATAAAACCAGAGAATTTAACCTGCGCGAGGGAATGAAGCGAGCGGATGAAATGTTGCCTAAGAGGTTCTTCGAAGACAAACTCGAAGACAGCGGCAAGGTGCTTCCCAAAGCCGATTTTGATAAGATGTTATCTGACTACTATAGGATTAGAGGATGGGATGCACCTCCACATGAATAAGTCTACGAGAATCTTCATGAACAATGGACTACCTCAGTCTAATTAAAAACTAAATTGCAACGCCTACTAGAGGGAGGTTTTAAGTGAATGTTAAGGTAAAGCTTAATCCGATTCTTGCGAAGCTTGTTGGTGGGCAAGAGGTGATTGAAGTGAGAGGCAGCACTACTGGTGAATGCCTCAGGAGTCTAGAAGAGCGATTTCCTGGTATTAAACAAGAAATTCGTGATAAGCGGGGGCGGTTAGCTGCCCATTATGCTATTTTTGTTAATTCAAAGCATGCTTATCCTAAGGAACTGACTACTCCTGTAAAAAATGGGGATGAGATTGAGATAGGGATTATTGCCAATGGGGGATGATGGCAAAGGCAGAGAAGGCGGGGTCAGGGATTTGAAATAACGGAGGCGTTTGACAATAGCCAGTTTTACAGGTCACTTTTTCCTACCCAGTGGGCTTTTTATACTTTGCTGATGACATCGCTGGCGTAAGATACCTAGCGTGTAAATGGAAAGTCCTGCTCGATAGCGTTTTCAATGAGTTCGATGCGCTTGGCCTGTCCTTTGTCATTGAGTTCGATGGCTATTACATCTATACGCCATAGTGATGGTAGATTTTGGTGAGTATTGGCATAGGTCAGGGCTGAGGCGATGAGGTTTTTCTTTTTGGACTTTGTGAGTGATTCCTCAGGAGTGCCGAAGTTCAAATTACTCTTGGTGCGGACTTCAACAAAGACAAGATAATCCTTCTTCTGGGCAATGATGTCAATTTCTCCATGAGGGCAGCGAAAACTCACTTCACGGATACGATAGCCCTGCTTCTTCAAGAATTTCTGAGCTACTTTCTCTCCTAGCTTACCAACTTCTTGACGGTTCATTTGATTTGGCGATTAAGTTAATTTTTAGCTGTGGCGCATAGATTTTTCCAACACTTTTGTTTCCTGTCTCGTGGGAGGGTATATCGTGCCATCAACTGTTGCCAGACAAGTAGTAATTGCTACACCTCCAATGCCAATTGCCGGTCTCTGCTGCTTAAGTTAAACGGATTCTATCACAAGCGGAATAGGAGGTCTTTAAACGGAGTTAAGGAGAGGAAAAAGGTTGTTTGAGTGGTTGGTAGTTAGATATTCAGGCGCACACTGTCAAAGTACATAAGAGCACGCCCTATTCTTTGAATATTTTGATATCCCTTACCAACCATGATAAGTCTTTCCAAGCCAAATCCTATCCCTACCCATGGATCAACCCATCCCCACTTAGCATCTAAAGCATTAGGACCTATAACTCCTGAACCAACTTCTAAACCAGCAACAATATCAATCGTTTTCCCATACACATCAGAGTGCGCAGGAATTAAACGGTAATCTTGTATCTCGGCGGCATCCATCACTATAGCAGCAAGATCTTCCAATTTTTGCCTTCTATTTTCGTCGGGCGAGCCAAGTTCCACAAGATTTAGCATGGTAAATTCGTTTAAGTGGTGGCCACCTTTTGAGTCTTTGCGGAAACAAGGGCCTATTTCAAAAACTCGTATTGGCTTCTCAAATAAATGGACAAATTTCCCGATAAGATAATAGAGATTCGGCGCTAACATCGGTCTCAAGCATTTATCTTCGCTTATCCAAAATACTTGCTTAAACAATGGCTGCTCCGGTGTGATTGACATTTTTGCCAGTAAACCTTTGGCTAAAATAATTGGCGTGGCTACCTGGACAAATCCATTTTTAATAAGCACATTTGTAAGCTTGGACTCCAGTGCACAAAGCGCCGGGCGGCGATGAATATTCCATGTCTCCAGTAAGTGTTGTTTACTTTGTCTTATAAGTAGTTGCTCCGTATTACGGAAAGCTGCATCCCGTTCTTGAATGCTAGAAAATGACTTTTCTTGGAGGTTTAAGGGCGCGTCTAGCTCCCTTAAACGTTGTTTTTGAACTCTGGAAAAATTAATATTCATCTAGGGCAGCCGCTTCCATAAGAAAATTAGTATAATCAGGGACAGCACCCAATTCAATATAATGAACTTCGGAGGCTATCTGTTGTGCCTCTTTAACTTTGCTTCTAGAAACTAAGGCCAGTTTTGCTCCTGTGCCAGCGGCATTTCCTATCTGTTCAAAACGGTTCAAAGGAAGAGAGGGCAGCATTCCAATAGTTATTGCACTTGAAATATCAATATAGCTGCCAAAAGCTCCAGCGATAACCACTTTTTTTATTTCCTCTGGAGAGCGATTGTGGGTAGCCAAAAGAACTTGAATACCAGACCTTATTGCACCTTTAGCTAATTGTATTGCTCTCACATCAGTTTGAGTGATGGTAATTGCTGGGCGTCCATTTCTTTCTTCCTCTGTAACAATGACAAACTCGCGCTGTCCTTTATTGTCACGCACCCGAGGATGATTATTCAGCATCCTACCGCTTTTATCCACTATGCCGGCTAAGCGTAGCTGTGCTATAGCATCTAATATGCCAGAGCCACAAATCCCAATTGGCTCGGCTTCATCGATGGTGAGATAATCAACTCTGTCATTTGATATCCTCAGTCGTTCTATTGCTCCAGCGGTAGCCCGCATGCCATTTTTAATCTCTGCACCTTCAAATGCAGGACCTGATGCGCAGGATAGAGCGCTTATCTCACCATTGCTTATTAAAGAGATCTCGCTGTTTGTGCCAATGTCAATAGCCAAGGCTAAATCATCTTTTTGCCAGATTGGTTTGGTAGATAACAGCATCGCTACATGATCAGCCCCTACGAACCCGGCAATATTAGGCAATATATGTACATAAGCTCCCGGCGCTATATTAAGCCCTAAATCTCGAGCTTTAATATCCAATGCTGCTTTAACCACCGGTATATATGGAGCATGTGCTAGTTGGGATATAGGTAGTTTCAAGAGTAGATGATGCATGGCAGTATTTCCTACTATTACAGCTGCCACAACCTCGTCTGGCTGAGCATTAACCTCAGTGCACAGCGCAACCAACAGCCTGTTTAATTCGTCTATAACCACTTTTTGCATCAATTTTCCCCCTCCCTTTTTCTCCAAGACCAAGGAAAGACGAGTAACAATATCTTCTCCATAAGAAAATTGGGGGTTCGTAACTCCTCTGGCAGCTAAATTTGCCCCACTTTCCAAATCTATTAAATAAGCAGCTATTTTTGTGCTGCCCAAATCCACAGCCAGCCCCAATTGGCGGCTAGACTGAGGGCCAATAGCTATTACTTCGCTGCCTCGCACGAAAACTTTTACTTTCCAATCCCACGACCGCAATAAATTGGAGATGTTTTTTAAAACCTCGATATCAATATTATTGCAGTAGATTTTTTGATTATTTAATCCCTGAAATGTACGTTCAACATCTGCCTGCAAGTCTGACAAAGAAGGAGCTGGCAAAGATATATTATAGGAACGGACAGTCGAATCTGGCGTAACAGCAATCTCGAAACCTTCTACCTGTAGGCGTTGTATCGTGGTCATTGACTCAGGTGGCACAAATAACTTTACATCGCCTTCTGGATATGTCTGGCAAGCCAGCCTAAACCCTTTCTTTATTTCCTCGGGTGAAAAAATCTTTCGTTCGCTAGCTGTGGGCTTTGAAACAGCTCCTTCCAGAATTTGCACTTTACAGCTATGACACCATCCGTGACCTCCACATATGCTAACTATGCCCATGCCTACTTGATTTGCACAATCTAAAAGGGATTGATTGCCTTTGCACCTTCCACTTTTGCCTGTTGGTTCAAAATTGATTTGATAAGTATTCATCATTTATAACCTCTGCGAAAGCTGATTTTTCAAGATTTCACTATTGTTAAAGAATATCTTAAACTTTCATGGCAGTTTAACATAGAAGGTAACACAACGCAGCATAATTCTCATGCTGGGGCGTCATCTTCTACAGGACAAGGTTCTGCAAGCCACCCATTATTAGTGCTGCTGCTATCATTATTCCAACAGATTTAAGCAGGTCTCTTACCCCCAGTTCCCGAGCTAATATCACAAAGGTAGCTACACAGGGGAAAAACATAGCCAGAACCGTGCTGCTGATAACCAGTTGCTTGGCAGTTAGAGCCAAGGGCACTAACATGCCCATAGCCGCATCCTTACGCAGAAAGCCGACAGCCAGGGCGGTAATTGTCTCTTTAGGCAATCCCCATAGCTCAGTCAATACCGGGGCGGTAACATTAGCAATGGCGTTGAAAACTCCTAAAATGTATAGGATGTTTACCACCAGCACAGCGCCGAGGACTATGGGCAGGGCTTCTTTAAGAAAGCCAGAGACCCGTAGCCACAGCTTTTCACCAATGACCCGCCACGGTGGCAAGCGATAGGGTGGAATCTCCACCAGAAGTTCCGGGTTGAATCCTTTGGCAGCACGATTAAGGATTAGACCTATGATAACCCAGGATATAAACAGGCTCCCATAGATGAGGGCGACGTATTCCACACCCTCCTGCCCCACCAATCCGATTATCATAGCCTGCAAGGCGGCACAGGGAACGGCAATAGAAATCAAAGTCGCCGCAATAAACCTTTGTTTACGGCTCTCTAAAATACGGGTTGCCATAATACCAGGCACATTACACCCCAAACCCAGAATAGTGGGGATGATGGCATAACCGTGTAACCCCAAACGGTGCATTATGGTGTCCATCAATACTGCCAGGCGGGGCAGGTATCCAATATCTTCCAGTATTCCTAATGCCAGGTAGAAGGCGACGATATACGGCAATACCGCAGCGAGGGGAATGTAAAGTCCGGTGCTAAGCAATCCAAAAGACTGAAAATAGTCGATCCCCCCCCCAATAAGGTTGCCTATCAAGATGTTGTGCCAGAACCCTCCTGATCCTAAAACAAGGCTCAGTTTCGCTAGCAACGGTGTCCACAGCCATTCAAAGAGAGGCCCAGCTGCATAGTTAATTATTCCTTCGCCAACGAATCGGACAAACCAGAAGGTGGCAAAAAGAACCAGCAGGGCGATAAATATCCCGCTTACCCGATGACTGCTGGCATCTTCCAATCGCTCATACCAGCGATGGTGGCGGTGGCTCAACGATTGCACTTGACTTACGATGTCGCCCACTCTTGCCCATCGCTCCTCGCTATTAGAATACGTACGAGCGTTTTCAGGCACCTTTGCCTCGGGAAGGCGCCTGACTAATTCACTTATTCTCTGTCCGGTAACGCCTACTGTGGGTACGACTGGCACTCCGAGGAGTTCCTCCAGCTTGGCAACATCAATATTTACACCCCGGTGCCGAGTATCATCCCACATGTTGAGGGCAACTATTACTGGAGTCTGTCTCTCCAGCAACTGCAGGGTCAGATTGAGATTTCTCTCCAAATTGGTGGCGTCAACGACATTTATGACCAGGTCTCCTTTTTTGAGCATTTCTACAGCGACTTCTTCCGCCTTAGAGCCTGGTTCAAGAGTATAGCTGCCGGGGACATCGATGATCTCAGCCTGCTCCTCACCCAGCTTCAGATAACCTTTGGTGAATCCCACAGTAGTGCCGGGATAGTTGGAAGCGATAATGTGTGTACCGGTCAGTCGAGAAAAGAGGGCGCTTTTACCCACATTGGGGTTGCCCATGAGGAGGATACGCATCATCTTAGTTAGCCTGTGGCAGAAGATTTTTCTATTTCGACTATTATTTTCCTGGCCATGCCAAAACCAACAGCCACTTGAGAATTATTCACTCTGAGCATAATCGGGCCGCGAAATAGAGTTGAGCTCAACTTGGTCACTTTCTTTCCTGGCCTGATATTCAAAGCATCCAGACGCCGAATTAAGCCACGTCCTCCCAGAACCTCAACCACAACGCCCGTCTGCCCGGCTTTCATCTCGGCCAGGGTCACTAGCTTATTTTGATACATGGCACAGTTTATCCTCTTTCTCTAAAACTTAACCAAATTTAACTTGTGTTTTTAAAATAATTTTGCTTTTTTATTTACTTTCCTTCACACCCCTTTTTGAGCAATCTTGCGGGGGCTGTCCGTGTTCTAAGTAGTATTTATATCGAGCCGGGAAATTAGCTCTTCCTAAGGGACAGGCTTCTATGAACTCCACAAACTTTGCCAGTCTCTCCATGCTCAAGGAGCTAATCACATGCTCAATCCTGCAGGCATCTTCCTCCGCAGTTTCCTGGTCAATGCCCAGGGCTTGCGTAAAAAAACGGGTCAATGCCTTATGTCTGCGAATCACATTGCGGGCAACTTTATTGCCTTCGCGAGTAAGCTTGATGTGACCATATCTCTCGTGCTCCACAAGTTCCTGCTCTGATAATTTTCTCAAAGCAGAAGTAACACTGGGCATCTTGACTCCTAACATTTGGCTAATCTGCTTTACTCTCACCACTTTTCTCCCCTCTCCTAAGTTAGCTATCGCCTCAAGGTAATCTTCCATGCTGGCGCTTTGCCCTTTTTGCGCTTTTTGTTTTACCATTAACTTCCTCATGTAATTGTTAGACGGGGCTAACAATTCTAGCCTAAATTATTCTCCCTGTCAAATTTTTTCTAGGCTGTTTTTATTTTGTCATCCTGAGTTAAAAGAAGTGAAAAAGTCTGGATTCTCTGCTTCGATCAGAATTAGGTAAAATTGTCGGCAACCAATCTCGCCCGGCTTTTACATAAAGGAAAGTTTATTATTATGGTCGCAATTACTGGACGAAGCTCTAACCTTTTTTGAGCAACAATTTCTGCCCTGACGGGCAGAAATCCCACCCAGCGTTTCCGCTCGCTATTAGGTGAGCGAGCAACCTTCCGCATTAAAAAATTCTGAAAGTCAATTATGGTCGGGGTGAGAGGATTTGAACCTCCGACCTCATGGTCCCAAACCATGCGCGCTAGCCGCTGCGCCACACCCCGTATAGCTAAGTACTATAGTATATTATAGTAGGTAAGGAGAACGGAGGCAATCAAACTTGCTTATCAGAAGAAATCAAGTTGTAGAATGGGCTACCTTCGCCTTGAGTTTGGCATATTCTTCATTTACATGCTCTTGAATTCTTTCGATCTCCTCATCCAGTAAATGGCGGAACCGGCCTTGCGTCTTCAAGTATTCCTCGACAGGTTTAAGTTTGGGGCGATCAACGTTTAGTTTGTACCGGCCATTTTCCACTTCATAGAGAGGGAAGATGCCTGTCTCTACAGCAAGCCGACCTATCTCAATTGCTAAGTCAGTATCATGTCTCCAGCCTGTTGGGCAAGGAGAGAATATATGGACATAAGCTGGCCCTTTGATATCCCCACCTTTTTTAACCTTGTTCATCAAATCGAAAGGATAGCTGGGGCAGGCTGTGGCGACGTAAGGGATGTTATGGGCGACAGCAATTTCAGGCAGGTTCTTCTTCCAGGTGGTCTGGCCAATGCTCAACTTGCCCGCTGGGGCTGTGGTAGTCGAAGCTCCGTAAGGAGTAGCACTTGACCTCTGGATCCCAGTATTCATATACGCTTCATTATCGAAACAGAGATATAAAAAGTCGTGGTTCCTTTCCAACGCTCCAGATAGGGCTTGAATTCCTATGTCGCTTGTCCCTCCATCTCCAGCTACAGCCACACATTTAATGTCCCTCTCGGGAATCGTGCCTTTCTTCATCAAAATCTTCAACCCTGCTTCTATACCCGAAATTGTGGCGGCGGTGTTTTCAAACAGTGTATGTATCCAGGGAACTCTCCATGAGGTGACGGGAAGTGGCGAAGTGCAGACCTCTGTACATCCGGTGGCGTTGGCAATTATTACGTTCCTTCCCAAAGCTTTGCAGGCGAGTCTTAGTGCCAAAGCTTCGCCACATCCTGTACAAAAGGTATGCCCCTCAGCGAGGAACTCCTCAGTTGTTACGAGATTTTTGCCGAATTTTATATATTGTCCCTGCATTTCTTACCCCCTTATATCTGTTACCTTGCCTCTTATGCCCACTGTCTCATATAATCCCTTTGACCCATTTTCCGCGATTTCTCTACCCCGGTCAATAACGTGCTCGAAATCTTTCATAGACACGTCCCTTCCTCCTAAGCCACCCACAAAACTCACGACCTTTGGTCTCCTCGGCATATTATATAAAGCTGATTTGATTTCTGAATGGACTGGCCCTCCCGGGCCCCCGAAGGAGATACAACGATCAAAAACGATAAGAGTTTCGGCGCCTTTCACCGCCTGGCGAAGTTCCTTGAATGGGAAAGGCCTCCAAAGACGCAAGTTGATAAGCCCTATAGACTCACCTCTATTTGTCCTTTCATCTATTACAACTTTTGCTGTTTCACTAAAACTTCCCATAGTTAGAAGCAACGTTTTAGCTTCTTGCATTCCATAGGGCTCGACAGCGTGATAGCAGCGGCCAAAGATGTTTTTAAATTCTTCGAATCCCTTAATCACCACATCCTTGGATTTCCTGAGGGCTACCTCTTGAGCTATCTTCGCCTCCGAATATATGTCGGGCGGTGCATACGCCCCAAGGGTCATCGGCTTATCGGGATCTAAAGCAAAAGGATAGTGAAACTTGGGGAGAAATTTATCCACTTCTTCCTGCTCTGGCAAAATAACCGGCTCTGTTACGTGAGTGAGGTGAAATCCGTCAAAATGGACCATAACCGGTAAAAGAACTCCTGCGTCTTCACCAACACGAAATGCCCAAAGAGTCATATCAAATGCCTCCTGGCTATTCTGGCAGAATACCTGGATCCAGCCGGTATCCCTGACAGACATGGCGTCGGAGTGGTCTCCCCAAATACTTAGTGGTGCGGACAAGGCTCGGTTAGCCACCGTCATAATTACTGGTAGCCGCATAGCCGAGGCAACGTACAGGACATTGTGCATATATTCCAATCCTGGACCTGCAGTGGCAGTGAAAGTTCTTGCCCCTACCGCGGCAGCTCCAACACAGGTACTCATGGCTGAGTGCTCCGACTCCACCGGAATATAAGCGGCATTTAACTCACCATTGGCTACCATCTCGGCAAGTCTCTCGGGGATATGTGTCTGGGGAGTTATAGGATACGCTGCAATAACATCAACGTCAGCCATCCTGGCTGCTTCGGCAGCAGCGTGTGAGGCCTCTAACCCTATTCTTTTACTCATTTCTCCTCCTCTTCTATCATAGTTATAGCCCCCTTAGGACACACTTTGGCACAAATGCCGCAACCTTTACAGTAGAAAAGGTCACTCTCATAGTATCCATCTTCGAGAGGCTTTATGGCGGCATCAGGACAATGAAGCCAACATAAGCTACATTTGTTGCATTTTTCTGTATCCGTAATTGGCCTCTGGGTTCTCCAATCTCCTGTCTTACGCAGTGCAGCATTCCCTGCTTCTGTAATTACATTGCCAACTTCCATGTCTCTCCAGGTAAAATCAAACCCAGCTTTAAGCCTCTTCTTCATCATTGCCTTACTCCTTTATTACAGTTTCCTTGTAGGCTCTTTCCACTGCCTCGATATTTCCTTTGGCTCGTGTTCCAAAGCGCTCCTGCAATTGCTCAACTAGCGATTCCATCTTGACCATCTCGGTAATTTTTAGCAGTGCGCCCATCATAGCGGTGTTAGTGATAGGTATCCCGATAGTTTCTCTGGCGATTCTCGTAGCATTAACTGCAGCTACAAGCCACTTATACCCAAATTCAGACTTCAGTTCGGCGGGCGATTTCCTGGAATTGATGATAACCTTGCCCGTATTCTTGAGTCCTGAGGTCACATCTACAGTACGAAGTAGTCCTGGGTCAAGTACAACTACTACATCAGGCTCATGTATAGGCATTCTGGACCTGATAACTTCATTGCTTATCCTCAGGAAAGCAATGACTGGTGCTCCCCTCCTCTCGGGGCCAAAGCTAGGGAATGACTGAGCATATTTCCCTTCGCTTATGGCAGCACGAGCAACTAATTCTGCTGAAGTCACTGCTCCCATGCCTCCCCGTCCATGCCATCTTACCTCGAGAAGCTTAGACATCACACCTCCTTAAATCATATATAGGCTGCTTAATCTTTGTTCTCCGTTCAACTTTGGGTATTTTATAGTTGCCTTATTTATTGAGCTCTCCTTTTTTGCTCAATGCGAATACCCGAAAGATGTTTGTCAATCTAATATCCTTCACGAGATTACTCTGGCTGTTTTCGCCAGCCTCGCAATGGAGCAAAGGGGAAGCTAAATAAAGTGGGTAATTGCATTTGTAAAATAACCTGGTTACAAACTACCCCTGAAGGGACTCGAACCCTTGCACCTGGCTCCGGAGGCCAGCGCTCTATCCTCTGAGCTACAGGGGCTGTCTAGTTTTGAATAGTGTATCATAAACCAATTCCTGAGTTAAATAAAGCATAGGCGCCAAAAATATAGAGCAGGATTAAAGGGGGGGCATACCAGCTAGCTATCCGAAAAACTTTACGCTTTTGCCGGAACCTCAGTCCGCCCATAGCCAGAAGGCTCATCGCCAATGCCACGGCGGTAATAATAAGATGACTTCTTGATACTGCGGAAAGAATAAATCCTTGACCATAAGCAAGATCAATCGGGACAATCATGGCAATATCAAGCATATTAGCGCCTAATATATCAGCCACTGCCAAATCTACGGCACCCATACGAAGGGCAGAAACAGCAACCACTAATTCCGGTGCCGAGGTAGTAACCGCCAGAAATAAAGTCCCGACAAATGTATTGCCCCAACCAGTAGCCTCACTGATTTCATCGCCAATAAATGACAGCCATATTCCAGCAGCAATTATTGCTGTTGCTGCTAGAGCAAATCTTATATATACCGTTCTTGTAGCAAGTTTATCGTACTGTAGAACGGTAGTTGGAGTAGCATTCAATTTCTGATCGCGTTCGCGTCGGAATATCCTCCACATTACCAGCAAATATAATACAAGGATGATAATGCTTGGGATGCCCACCAGACCTGAGGCTATAAAGGAAAACCTTTCACCAGCGATTATGCTTGCGGCGACAATAGCAATGAGCAATGCTCCCCAGCCAGCCGTCACCGTATGCTTGGGATTTGCCACAGACAAGACAGGGGTACGGGAGTGGAGGATATCCAGTAAGGCCAATATAGAAAGGTTGAAACAACAACTTCCAAGGAGTGTACCCAGAGCCAGGTCAGGCGAGTGGACCAGTACTACAGAACTGACTGAGGTGACAAGTTCCGGCATAGTGGTAATAACAGCAATAAACACCAGCCCTATCCATATCCGCCCCAAGCCCGTCTTCTCAGCGATGGCATCCCCATATTTAGCTAGTTTTGTTCCGGCAAACAAGACCACGGCCAGGCAGATAGCAAACTTAAGCCAAATCAAAGGTAGCTCCTGGAGTCAAGCAAAGTAGGGCAATTTTACTACATAGTGAGAAGCCTGCCAAGCTTCGTCCAGCTAAAGATGTCCTGTATGTTATAATTTGCTCTGCAATCAGGGAGAGGTGACCGAGTGGTTTATGGTGCCGCTCTCGAAAAGCGGTCTCCGATTATATCGGAGCGTGGGTTCGAATCCCACCCTCTCCGCTTAAAGAGGGGAACTGGGAATGGTGGAAAAACCATACAACACCGGGCAAGACTTTTCTAGGGAGCTGGGTAATAAAAAGGGAGAAAAGGCGTAAACCAGCCGAGATTGCTGAAGATTACTAGATGTGACCCCGGATGGACGATCGGGTTGCGTAAGACAATGAGAACTTTGTTGATGAAACTGCTAAACTGATTAGGCAGAGAAATTCTAGACGATAGTGAGGTAATTAGACTTGAGAAAACTGCTGAACTAAATTTTCACATATCCGCGGAGAGGTGCTGGAGCGGTCTAACAGGCACGCCTGGAGAGCGTGTGTCGGGTTTCCCGACCGTGGGTTCGAATCCCACCCTCTCCGCCAATAACAGATATTAGGCATTGTTTAAAAATAGTGCACTTGTCCAATTACTTTACGCCACAAAATCTGTTGGATTTTAAGAAACCCCGGAAAAAGAAGAGTTTTAATGGTAAATAGATTGGGGAAAAGTGATTTATCTTTGAGGTGATGCCGCAGCATTTACCAGTGGAGTTAAGAGATTACGATAAAATTCTATTGTCTTGGTGATAATTCTCCTCTTCGAGACCTGAGGAATTTTGTTAGCAAATTGTTAGCAGCTTTCTAGTTATAATTTGAAGCTGTACCGACAAATAGGATTTGTGAATTGTGATGCCACAACTGTAATCTAGCTTTAAACACTGAAGAGCACAATCCCCGGCTAACTGAATGGCTGATAGAATATAATTTTCAATCGCCTGCACCAATCTCTTGCTTATCTTACTCCCATAGGGTATATTGAAAAAGAACTTGCTAAAATCCATAGCCGAGTGTTACCTATGTGGTCAGCCAGCACAAAAACTTGATAAGATTAAGGAGTGGATTTTACGATTTGGGCAGGAGGTTTTACCTGGGAAGTTGCAACTAATATTAAGGCACGGGCTCTTTAGAAAGGATAGAGGATGAGTTGTAGAAGGCTATGATGCATAAGACCTGATTAGATGGATAGAAGGCATTATTCAAGAGAAGGTAACGTATTATGAGGAGCCAAAGATGAAAGTATGGATTAGAAACTTGCACAAGGAGGATTCGAAGTGAGTGTCACAAAAATGGGTCCAAAAGGCCTCATCGTTTATAACCCTACAAAAGCTTATAATGGCTACAATCTTTTCTGCCCCTTTTGGGAGCCACTCTATACTGAGGCTAAATACTGTTGGCTCATGGATATGGAGGGTAGATTTGTTCACCGGTGGCGGGTGCCTTATCCTCCAGGATGTCATGGTATACTTCTACCCAACGGTAACCTGCTCTATGCTGGTAACTTAAAAACGATTCAAGAATTGGGATTAGGCTGGACAGAGGAATTTAGTGGCGTTGGCGGAATACTTCTTGAGATCGACTGGGATGGGAATATAGTTTGGGAAGCCGAGGTGCCATGTCAAGGGCACGATTTCACTGTGATGGAAAATGGTCATATCATGTATATTGCATGGGATCCAAAAGGAATCGTGCCAGATGAAATCGCTGCCAGGGTGAAAGGTGGTCGTCCTGGAACTGAGTTGAACGGTAAAATATGGGGCGACGTCCTAATTGAAATTGACCGCGATGGCAACAGAGTATGGGAGTGGCTTGCGTATGAGCACCTTGATCCTGAAGTGGATACTCTATGTCCATTAGAAAATCGCTCGCAATGGCCCTATCTAAATTCTGTTTGGATTTGCCGCGATGGGAATGTTCTACTGAGCACGCGTTATTTGAATCAGGTTACGAAGATCGATTACAAAACAGGCAAGGTAATAGGGAGATATGGGAGGGGCAAAATTTTCCACCAGCACGATTGCAGGGAGTTGGATAACGGAAACATCCTTCTTTTTGATAATGGAACGCATCGTCATGAGTATGAACCTGAGTATTCCAGGGTAGTCGAGCTTGATCCCGGGACGGATGAGGTTGTATGGGAATATAAAGCTAATCCACCTTCTGATTTCTTCTCAGCTCATTCTGGTGGATGTGAGCGGCAACCCAACGGTAATACAGTTATAATTGAAACAGCCAAGGGGAGGATGTTTGAGGTGACGCCTGGCGGTGAAATAGTATGGGAGTATGTTAACCCTCACTATACTTGTTATCGTGGTAGGCCCTCGAATCAGATATGGCGAGTACATCGTTACTCCCCTGACTATCCTGGGCTTAAAGGGAAGGACTTAAACCCGGAGAAGCTCGCCTGGGTAAATCGAATTTGGGGACCTGATGCTTTCCCTAGAGATATAAAACCTTGCCTATTTTAATATAGACTACACTTATTTTAATATAGACTACACTTATTAGTACTTGATGAAGGAGAATTGAAATGAGTTACGCTAGAACTAGCCTTAAAGGTGTAATGTTCTATGATTCTGTAAAGGCGTATAACGGCGTTACGCTCTTTACTCCGATGGAAGGAAGAGATGTCTGGCTCATCGATATGATGGGTAGACTGGTAAATCATTGGAGAACACCTTATCAGCCCGGTTGTGATGCTAAACTTCTTCCTAATGGAAATCTACTCTATGCTGGCAAAATTACTAGCGGCCCGCTAGCTGGTCTTGAAGGTGCAGGCGGAATCCTGCTGGAGCTAGATTGGGATGGCAATGTAGTATGGGAATGCAAAGATCCATATTTGCATCATACCTTTGATCGCATGCAAAATGGGAATACTTTAGTTCTCAAGTGGGTGAAATTGCCTGATAATATAGCAGGTAGAGTTAAGGGTGGGGATTCTGGAACTGAAATAGATGGTGTGATGTGGGGCGAGGCTATCCAGGAAATCGCAATTGATGGTAAGCTGGTTTGGGAGTGGGTTGCTCATGAACACCTTGATCCAGATGTGACTCCACGCTGTCCAGTGTGTCCACGGAGTACATGGATTCATGCTAACGCTGTTAGTGAACTGCCCGACGGTAATATTCTAGTTAGCTTTGCAAAAAGTGATGTTATCGCCATTATTGATAAGAGAACTGGTGACATCAAGTGGCAATGGGGGCCAGGTAAGTTAGCACATCAACATTGCCCTACTGTATTAGACAACGGCAATATCTTAGTGTTTGATAATGGTATGCATCCAGGTGGGTTTGCCTGGGGTTTTTCGACAGTTATCGAAGTCAATCCAAAAAATAATGAGATAGTTTGGGAATATGGAGGTGGTGGTGAGGAGTGTCTCGATTTCTATTCGTCAACACTAGGGAGCTGTCAGCGGTTACCCAATGGGAACACCCTAATTTGTGAAGGGACAACAGGGAGGATCTTTGAAATAACTCCCGCGCTTGAGCTTGTTTGGGAGTTTGCTAACAATTTACCTTTATACGAACCACCACCCGGCCAGACCAGAAGCCATATGGTTTGTTCTGCTTATCGATATGGAATGGATTATTCCGGATTGAAGAGAACTGTTTCCATACCTACGGAGAGACAGTCTGCGCCGGGTACTCTATCGGAGACAGAGGAAAAGGCCGTGAGAGCAAGGCTGGGAGCTCTAGGATACTGATGGCTAATTTAATTTCACAACACAAGGGCAGCCCACAATGTTGCATGTATCAGAGCAAATAACAGAAAGGAGGACAACAAATGAGTGTTAAACGGCGAAGCGAACATTGTGTAACTCTTTATAATCCATCCAAGGCGTACAATGGGTATACCATAATTTGGTTGGAGATGGCGAAAGACGCGTGGCTGATCGATATGGAGGGTTATATTGTCCATCGGTGGAGGATGCCAGGCACACCGGCGTTACATGGACGGCTTTTGCCCAACGGCAACTTGATTAGTTCTATTCTCGTTAAAACTAAGAGAGAATTGGGATTGACAGGGCAATTTTCAGGCCTGGGCGGACTACTACTGGAAGTGGATTGGGAGGGTAATCCGATATGGGAACACAAAGCTCCATATCAGGAACACGATTTTTATCGTATGGATAACGGAAATACCCTCTATATCTCTTGGGACCCGGAGGGACATGTACCCCCTGATATCGCTGCCAAAATTAAAGGTGGTATGCCCGGGACTGAACACAAAGGAGTGATGTGGGGAGATGTTGTTCGAGAGGTTAATCCGGCTGGTGAGGAAGTGTGGAAGTGGCTGGCATATGAACATTTAGACCCCGAGATAGATGCTCTATGCCCCTTGTCGGAACGTAGCCTTTACCCTTGTATAAACTCAGTCTTTAGTATGCCTAATGGGGATATTCTGCTCAGCATGCGGCATACTGATACTGTAGCTATCATTGACAAGGCTACTGGCGACGTCAAATGGAGGTGGGGTCCTGGAGAGATTGCACATCAACATGATGCCAGCTTGCTGGATAACGGTAATATCCTGATATTTGACAATGGATGTCAGCGTCGTGGCTACGGTCCGACCTACAGTCGGGTTGTGGAAGTTAATCCGGCCACTGGAAAGATTGAGTGGGAGTATAAGAGTGATCC
>JAGHCA010000084.1 GCA_021160725.1 Dehalococcoidia bacterium
CTCCAGAGGTAAACCCGAGTGGAATTGGATTTTGCCTCCGTATTTAATACAGGGGCAACATGACAGAAGCAAAGTGCTCATAATGACAAGAGCAGGCTTAATAGTTACAATATGGTAAACTAAAAGATAGGTAAGGAGAGTTCTTTGTATAAAGCACCGCGGGGAACATCCGATATTCTACCAGAAGAGTACGCCTACTGGAAATATGTGGAGGAGAAGGCTGCTGTCTTGTGCCACCTCTACGGCTATCGCCCACTAAACACTCCCATATTCGAAGATGCCCAGCTTTTCACTAAAACTGTAGCTAGTGGGACAGATATCGTGGACAAGGAAATGTATATATTCGAAGACAAAAGTGGGCAAGAACTGGCTTTAAGGGCAGAGGGAACAGCACCAGTTTGCCGGGCTTATCTCGAACATGGGTTATTCAACTTAGCACAACCCGTGAAGCTTTATTACAGTGGGCCGGCCTTCAGATATGAGCGCCCCCAGTCTGGGCGGTACCGCCAGCACCACCAAGTTGGCTTTGAGGCTTTGGGTGAAGCCGACCCAGCTCTCGATGCTGAAGTCATAGAAATGGGCTGGCAATTCTTCCGCTCTCTGGGGCTATCCGGGATTTCTATTCAGCTCAATAGCATTGGCTGCAAGCTTTGCCGACCTGGCTACTTGGAAGTGCTGAAGCAACATTACTCAAGTTATAAAGACCGTCTGTGCCCTGACTGCAAAGCCAGGTTGACCAGAAATCCGCTCCGCCTGCTTGATTGCAAGAAAGCTTCCTGCCAGGATATAGCTAAAAGCGCACCGAAAATCCCGGATTATCTCTGCCATGAATGTCAACTTCACTTCCAAAGCGTTCAAAATTATTTAAGAACATTGAGGACTCCTTTTCAATTGAATCATAGATTGGTCCGTGGCCTGGATTATTACACCAGGACAGTGTTTGAAGTGGAACCTCCAGAGAAAGAGGGGCAAAGCACGCTCGGCGGAGGCGGTCGCTATGATGACCTCATCGAGGCATTAGGAGGAAAACCAACCCCAGCAGTCGGCTTTGCAGCCGGGTTGGAAAGAATAATATTAAATTTGAAGGGACAGCATTTAGATATTCCACCATTGCCCCAGCCCGATGCTTTTGTTGCCTACTTGGGGCAAGAATTCAAGATTGAAGCAATGAAGATTGCCTCGGAATTACGCAAAGCTGAGATCGCTACCATCATGGCTACAGGAGACAAAAGCTTAAAAGGACAGATGAGACAAGCGAACTCTTTAGGCAGCACCTATGTTCTCATCCTCGGCGAACAAGAAAGCAGGAATAAAAATGCCACATTACGAGATATGAAGAGCGGAGAACAGCAAACCATTCCTGTGGCTGAAATAGCCAACATAATTAAATCTCGACTTCATGATAGCCAAAAATAGCCCCAGCAATGCCAGATATGGTATAATAGCTCTAGTGCCATCACTATTAATTACAAGTGGAAACTCGCGCTCTTTCCTGCTACCAGCTATACGTTTATCTTATGCTAATAGAACAACATGAATAACTGCACAAATCAGGAATATACCGCCCAAGATATCCAAATCTTGGATGAAATCAAGGCCGTTCGCTTACGGCCAGGCATGTATATTGGGGGTACTGATCGGTACGGATTGCACCAGTGCCTCTACGAGATAGTATATAACAGCATAGATGAAGCAATGGCCGGTTATTGTGACCGAATTGACATAACAATCCATGAGGATAATAGCGTCACTGTAACTGACAATGGACGAGGTATCCCTACAGAGACTATCCCCGGAGAAGACATCACGGCTCTGCAAGCCGTGATGACTCGCTTGCATGCCGGAGCTAAGTTCAGCGAGCGTGTCTATGGTGTATCCAGTGGTCTTCACGGCGTAGGTGCTTCGGTAGTAAATGCCTTATCCACCTGGCTTAAAGTTGAAGTTAAACGCCAGGGCAAAATCTACCGACACGAATATCACCAGGGTATTCCCCAAGGCGACATAGAAATTGCCGGCGACGCCCAGGACACAGGCACTTCAATTACCTACCTTGCTGATAAGGAAATCTTTGAGAATATTGACTACGATTTCGACCTCGTCTGCCAGCGATTAAGAGAACTGGCCTACCTTAATAAAGGTGTAGAAATAGCTATTAAAGACGAGAGAAATAACCAAGAGAAAGCGTTCTATTTCGATGGGGGGATAGCCAGTTTTATTCGCCGCCTGAATAGAAACAGAACTGTTATCCACCCATATCCTATTTATGTCTCCACTATGATAAATAGCACTATAATTGAAGCAGCTTTGCAATATAACGATAGCTTCACAGAATCTACTATCTCCTTTGCTAACTGCGTCAATACCCGAGATGGAGGTAGCCATCTTACCGGCTTCCGCTCAGCATTGACTAGAGTTTTCAACGATTATGCTCGCAATGCTAAACTTTTGAAGGATACTGAGCCCAACTTAACCGGGGAGGATGTGCGCGAAGGGGCAGTAGCCATAATCAGCGTAAAACTACCCCAGCCCCAGTTTGAGGGACAAACTAAGGCAAGGTTGGGAAATCCCGAGGTAAAAAGCCAGGTCGAATCTGCTGTAGGAAATCGTTTGTCCCTGTACCTCGAGCAACATCCCAACGAAGCCAAGGCAATCATAGAAAAGTGCCTCACCGCCGCCAAAGCCAGAGAAGCGGCACGTAAAGCTCGTGACCTCGTCTTAAAGAGGAATAGCTTCGAAACATCAACCTTGCCAGGGAAACTAGCCGATTGTTCAGAAAAAGAGCCGGCAAAATGCGAGCTTTATCTAGTTGAAGGCGATTCAGCTGGCGGCTCAGCTAAACAAGGACGGGACCGCCGTTTTCAAGCTATTCTCCCTCTCAGGGGCAAAATACTTAATGTAGAGAAGGCTCCCAAAGACAAAATTATAGCACACGAAGAGCTAAGAGCCATTATCACAGCATTGAGGGCAAATACAGACGACCAATTTGATTGCTCCAAACTTCGCTATCACAAAGTAATCATCATGACCGATGCCGACGTTGACGGCTCACATATTCGCACTTTGCTCCTTACCTTCTTCTACCGCCATATGACAGAGTTAATTCAGCAGGGGTACCTCTACATTGCCCAACCACCCCTTTATCGCATCAAGTCCGGCAAACAGGAGTTCTGGCTTTACTCTGAACAAGAAAAGGAGCAAAGGCTCAAAGCATTAAAAACAGACAAAATCGAAATCCAGAGATATAAAGGCTTGGGGGAAATGAGCCCCGAACAACTATGGGATACCACTATGAATCCCACCCACAGAACACTCCTCCAAGTGCAGATAGCAGATGCAATGGCCGCCGACCAGGCTTGTCGTATGCTAATGGGTGACGAAGTCCCGCCCCGCAAAAGATTCATTCAGGCCCACGCTCAAAGCGTGCGAAACCTCGATATCTAAGAAGTTGTTTACCAACGCATCTATCATTTATAGCCCTTCGTTTCTTATCAGGTGAAACACAGCAAAGTTGTCATAAGCATTATTCAATCATTGGGTGACTGAACTTGGTCGCTAGTTATCTCGCCGAGGTCAAATATATCTTTTGTTCTGCTATATATTTTTCTACCTCAGCGGGTACAAGATAACGAATGGACAGCCCTTGAGCTATACGCCGGCGAATTTCTGCGGAGCTAATCCCGATCACAGGCATCTCAAGCTGAACAACTTTGTCCATCAGCCCAGGTATTGCTGCTTCTAAGTGCTTCAAATCTTTTGAGCCCGAGCCTTCGGCTTCGCTCAGGATAGGTCTCGGGGCAACTACTAGCCTGCATAACTGTACTAATTTCTTCGGTTCTTTCCACAGAGGCAGCTCGGTTAGGGTGTCACGCCCGAGGATGAAGAAAAGACGTGCTTCACCGCCTAATTGCTTACGCAATATCGTCAGGGTATCCACGGTGTAAGAGGGGCCAGGACGCTCTATTTCGAGGGTGCATAGCTTAAAATGAGGGTTGTCAGCTATGGCACGGCGCACCATTTCCACCCTGTGTACTGCCGGCGTAATATTACGGTCTAGCTTAAGCCAGGGTTGCCCGGCAGGCACGAACAAAACTTCTCCAAATCCTAACTTGATTCTTGCTTCTTCAGCGACAAGAAGATGACCTGTATGGATAGGATCAAATGTACCACCAAGAACGCCTATGTTCACTATTCTATTGTCGCGGTTTGGGGCGAAATACTGCTATTTGTGCCTGCGAAGTTTTTTCCTCGTCTCGACTCGCCTGGTTCACCATTTGCATCGCTTTCTTCCTTAATTCTAGCACAGCTTGACCGCGAATTGCAGAGATGTAAAATACAGGCGCCCCAATCTTGTCAAAGCTTTGCCTGAGATCGGGCAAGCGAGCCTGCACTTCTGGTAAATCTATCTTATTCACCACCATAATTTTTAGCTTTTTAGATAAATCTCGCTTATACAAAGCTATCTCTGTATCCAACTGATTAAGGTCATCGAGAACGGTTGGCGAACTGCCATCCAACAAATAAATCAACAGCTTGGTTCTTTCAACATGGCACAGAAATTCGTTTCCCAATCCTTTGCCCAGATGAGCACCTCGAATCAGTCCGGGAATTTCAGCAACAATAAAATCTCTTTTAGCATCTGGCATAACTCCTAGCACTGGCTGGCGGGTAGTAAAAGGGTAATCAGCAATCTCGGGCCTGGCTCCCGATATCGCAGACAATAAAGTAGATTTCCCTGAATTTGGTTGGCCAACAATACAGATATCAGTAATGAGTTTCAGCTCGAGGATAATATAGCGCTTTTCTCCTGGTTCACCTTTGCTAGCTATCTCAGGAGCTTGACGGCTTGCCGTAGCAAAACGAGCATTACCAAGTCCTCCCCGCCCCCCCTTAGCCACTACAATCTTCTGTCCCGGAGTACACAAATCAGTCCAAAATATATCCTCTCCGGAATCACCTTTAGTGAAAACCATAGTACCCGCAGGCACAGAAATAACCAAATCCTCCCCTTTCTTACCATGCTTCCGCCCACTCTCTCCCCGCCGACCGTTGGCAGCGACAAATTCCTTTTGCCACTGCATCGAGCTCAAGTCAACCGCATCGGAGCGTACTGCAACAACTACATCACCCCCACATCCACCATCCCCACCATCCGGACCGCCGAAAGGAACATATTTCTCCCTCCGAAAGCTAATGCAGCCATCTCCTCCACGTCCACCTGCAACCAAAATCTCTTTTTTACATATCATGAATTAACAACCATCCTTAAGCCTATTTTATATTATTAAGTAATATTAGTAATTATAAATGATGTTGTTTTGTGGTAATTAAATAGTGGTGGAGAATAGGTGCTAGGGGATAGTGTGAGTGGAAAAAGAAACAATTTACCCACAAATTATTAGCAATTTTACACAGTTTGCTACGCCCCTCTATGACCTTTCTGTGAACTAATATTCCCTTTTATTTCCGCAATCTGGTTTGCAAGGTTAGGATTAATGCTCAATTCGCTAGCTATTTTTTCGTAGCCATGAAGGATTGTGGCATGGTTTCTGCCACCTAGTTCTTTACCAATTTCGGTTAGAGAGCAGTTGTGTTCCTCACGTATAAGATAGATGGCTATATGTCGTGCCAGAGTGGTTTTCCTGTCTTTCTTTTTAGATATTAGTGCTTCTACTGCAAGGTTGAAATAGTCCGCCACCGTTTGCAAGATCAGCTTTATGTCTTGTTTAGGAGTCGTACATGTTAATAACTTGTTGATTATTTGGGGAGTGAGCGTGGCTCCAGTTAACTTAGCCTGGGCAGTTAGATACACCAGAGCACCTTCAAGCTGGCGGACATTATCGCACACTTTCTCCGCTACCATGTGTAGCACCCCTTCGAGTTGTTGATTCATCGCTTTTGCTGTTTTAGCTCGTAGAATTTCTAGGCGTGTTTCATAGTCGGGTGGTTGTATATCGACAACAAGGCCGCCTTCAAGGCGTGATCTTAGCTTATTATTAAGTGAATGCATGTCTTTGGGCGCACAATCAGCAGTGATGACAATTTGATGGTTATTGTTGTACAGCTCGTTGAAGGTGTGGAAAAAGCATTGTAGGGTTTGTTTCTTGTCAATCAAGAAGTGCATATCGTCAAATAGGAGGATCTGGATACTTCTGAATTTGCTGCGGAACTTGTCAACCTGGTTTTCTCTTACAGCGTGTACGAATTCATTGGCAAATTGCTCCCCGGTGATATAGGCTGCTTGCAGCCCATTGCTTATCGTTAAATGCCCGATAGCATGTAGTAAGTGAGTCTTGCCTTGGCCGGTGCTGCTGTGAATGAAAAGAGGGTTATAGCTGCTTCCGGGATTTTCAGCTACTTCTACAGCGGCGGCGTAAGCTAAACGATTAAAATCGCTGACAACAAGGTTATCAAAGGTATACTTAGGATTGAATCTATGCTGAGTAGCTTTGCTGCTTGTGCCGCCATCGGTTTGTCTGGCCAAAGGGCTAGCTGGTAGTTGTTCGCGATTGTGTACCACGAATTTGACATCGACGTCCTTATCTATAATGTCAATCAAGGTCTTCCTTACCAGAGGATAAAGGCGCTTCGATAGCCATTCAGCAACGAAAATGTTGGGAACACCGACGAGGAAAGTATTGTCTTGATAACTTAAACCTTGGCTATTGCTGAGCCAGGTAGTGTAATTTGCCTTGCTGATCTGAATTTGAAGCTTTCCTAGGGCTCTCTTCCAAATTTCTTTCGCTGGTTCCAAATCTATCCCCACTCCCAACAATACGCAGCTATAAAGGCAACTGCAGAGAGTATTAAGACAAGGTCAAGACTATGCTAACTTAATGGACATAGGGTAACAAGTTTTCTCTAATCTTTGCTAGGAAATGTTTGACATAATTAAAAAAAAAATTAAAAATAGTTGCGCTATGCAGGCGCGAATCGTTTTTATGGGCACTCCGCAATTCGCAGTGACCATATTAGAGTCTTTGCTCCAGGGTGCCTATGAAGTGCTTGCTGTGTATACTCAGGTCGATAAGCCGGCTGGCAGAGGACATCAGGTTGTTTATTCTCCAGTGAAAAAGCTGGCGCTGGCCCGAAAAATACCAGTTATTCAACCCGAAACTTTTAAATCTGGTGAAGTGGTGGAGGAGCTGGCCAGCTTGCAACCTGAATTAATAATCGTGGCAGCCTTTGGGGCTATTCTTCCTCCGGAAGTGCTTTCTTTGCCTAAGTTTGGCTGTCTTAACGTCCATCCTTCATTGTTGCCGCGGCATCGAGGTCCATCTCCAGTGGCTGATACTATTATCTGTGGAGACAAAATCACCGGTGTTACCGTAATGTTAATGGATGCTGGCTTGGATACTGGGCCGATTTTGGCTCAGGAGAAAGTGGAGGTTGACTTGATGGATACCACTGGCTCACTTAGTGCCAAGCTAGCAGATGTGGGAGCTAAGCTTCTGTTGAAGACATTGCCCAAGTGGCTTGGGGGCATACTCAAACCACAAGCTCAAGACGAATCCCGAGCTACTTATAGCACGTTGATAAGTGGCGAAGATGCCGAGATTGATTGGAGGCTTCCTGCGCTCGACCTCTGGCGCAAGATAAGAGCGTACAACCCATGGCCAAGCTGCTACACCTGGTGGCAGGGAAAGCGGCTGAAAATCCATGAAGCTATTCCTCTCGGGGATACGTTAGAGGGCGAAGTAGGGAAAGTAATAACGGTGGAAGAGCCACCTGGAGTTGGAGTGGTAACTGGGCATGGTATCCTAGGACTTGGGCAAGTTCAGTTAGAATCAAAGCGTAAAATGGCGATAGGCGATTTTACCCGTGGTAGAAGAGATTTTATTGGTTCTATCCTGAAGAGAGAGTAACTTTCCCGTGCCAGCATTAATCTGCCAACATTTCTACTTATCTCTTATGGGAGCTCATAAGAGACTCCAATTGTAGAGGCTGTGATATCTTGACAGGCCTCTGAAAGCAATTTACTATATAGCAAGCCACAGGATGATTCTTGGTTAGAGAATATCCTGTCGCAATAACAGATTCTTGATATGCCCCCAAAATTATAGATAAGATGATCGCCCGAGGTCGGTATTGACAATATGAGATTATATGAATATGAAGGAAAGGCGATGTTCCAGAAATGTGGTATTGCTATTCCTCGGGGAGTGCTGGTCAGGACTGACAGGGAAGCGCAGCGAGCAGCTATTGAGATCGGTAAGGAGGTGGTCATTAAATCTCAGATTTTAGCTGGTGGGCGGGGAAAAGCTGGTGGTATAAAGACAGCCGAGACACCTGAAAACGCTGCAAAGATAGCGCAAGAGATGCTTGGTATGGAATTGGAGGGATACAAGGTCAATAGCTTGCTAGTAGAAGAGAAGCTTGACATTGTCAATGAGCTGTATATGGGCATAACCGTTGATGATGAAAACGGTGTTCCAATAGCTATGATAAGTGCTGAGGGGGGAGTGGAAATAGAAGAAGTTGCCAAAAGAAAGCCCGGCAGGATCGCCTCTAATCATATCAATCCTCTTTATGACATGAGAAGTTATGAAGCGATAAACCTGATATGCCAGATTGGATTGACTGGGGAAGCTCTACTCTCAGCTAGTAAAATCCTTACTCGGCTGTATAATGTATTTACTGCCTATGATGCTCGTATTGTTGAGATTAATCCACTGGTGATGACCAGTAATGGGGCGATGATTGCTGCTGATGCCAGGTGTGAAATAGATGACAATTCACTTTTTCGACATCCAGAATGGCAGGATTTACGTATCCAGCGTATTGACAACCCATGGGAACGGGAGGGAGTTAAGGCCGGAGTAAACTATGTGGACCTAGACGGCGATATCGCGCTTATGGCTAATAGTGCGGGTGTCGCTATGTCACTACTGGATATCATTAAGGATGAGGGTGGACATCCAGCCTGCTTTTTAGATACTGGTGGAGCTTTATCCAAGGAGCGGATGAAAAATGGTATTGCTCTTCTTCTGAGAAAGGCAAAATCGGATCCCCGCGTTAAAGTGATTTTGGTATATACCTCACTGGTTTTTAGCCTGCCAGATACTGTGGCGGGAGGAATAATTGAAGCCATTAAGGAAGTGCCCGCTGATATCCCCGTAATGTTAATCTCAGCGGGGGAAGAGGAGCGGCGAAAACAGGTCCACGAGTTGCTTAAAGATTCGGGAGTCAAGATATGGCCCAGTGTTGAAAAGGGAGTAAGAGAGGCCATAGGAATAGCAAGACAAGAGAGTAGGAATGGCTATATTTGTTGACAAAGATACCAATGTATTGATTCAGGGAATTACAGGCAGGCTCGCAGCTGTACAGACGAAGATAATGCTCGATTACGAAACTAAAATTGTTGCTGGAGTCACGCCAGGAAAAGGTGGGCAAACCCAGTTTGGCATACCGGTCTATGATTCTGTCCAGCAGGCTGCCAGTAAACACCGAATAGATGCCTCTGTGATATATGTGCCGGCTCCCTTTGTCCAAGATGCAGCCTTTGAAGCTATAGATGCCGGAATTAAATTCATGGTTATTGTAACTGACTGGGTTCCTCTTCACAGCGAAATCAAGATCAAGGCATATGCCAAGCATAAGGGTACCCGGTATATAGGTCCGAATACGATGGGCATGATGGTTCCCGGTCAGACAAGCTTAGGTGGGGTATTAGCGCCAGGGGTGAAGCCTGGAGGAATTGCTATTGTTTGCCGTAGCGGGGCATTGAGTAACGAGATACCATCGCGTCTCGCGGAACAGGGTGTCAAACTGAGTGTGGTCATTGGGCTTGGAGGTGACCCCGTTGTTGGCTCCAGGATGATAGACGTGTTGAAGTTGTTAAAAGAGGATGAGCAAACTAAGGGTGTACTATTGGTAGGCGAGATAGGAGGGACAATGGAGGAAGAAGCAGCCGAATATATCAAGACCCATTTCAATAAACAAGTGGTAGCTTTTATTGCCGGTAGAACGGCGCCTCGGGGGAAGACTATGGGTCATGCCGGAGCTATGATTATGAGTGGACGGGGCACAGCTGAGAGCAAAATAAAGGCCTTTCAATTAGCGGGTGTACCAGTGGCGAAAACCCTGCTTGAAATACCGTCACTGGTAAAACAAATGACCTAATTACCGGTCTCACAGATGAGTTACCTGAACTGTGAGTCGGGTTAAGCGAAAACCACGACTTTCTGAAGTTATGCAAACCTCTCAGTAACGGAAAGGCATTTCAGGGGATTAACGCTTGCTAGAGTCCCCAAGGGGGGAAAATGGTTATAAGGGCAGGATGGTGTGTCCTTCTTGCTCCCATGGCGAAGAGTCTTAAGTAACCTGACGGAATACCAGAGCACCAACAGGACAAAAGGCAACGCACTCGCTACAATCCTGGCAACTGGACTTACCCACAGGTTCATCGCCAAAAGTGGTGACCATTCTGCGGAAGCCACGGTAAGCAAAACCAATGGTTCCTTTACCAAGTTTTTCTTGGCATACCCAAACGCATCTGCCACAGAGCACACATTTGTTGGGGTCATAGATGAATAGGGGACTGCTGGAATCTATGGGGAGCTCAGGCAGGATTTTTTTGAACCTTTTTGTATTGAGTTTCACGCCGAGATGCTTGGCTATCTTTTGTAGTTCGCAAGAACCACTTTTTGGACAATTGGCGCAATCCACAGGGAGACTGGCTAGAAGCAATTCCAAAGCGGTACGGGCTAGTCTCAATGCCTTCGTTCCCTTGGTATTAACCACCATTCCCTCTGCCACGGGCGTAGTACAGGCTGTAACTGGTACAACTTTGCCTTCTATCTCCACAAAGCAGAGACGGCAGGAGGCAAAAGGCTTGCTCTTTTCTCGGATAGCACAGAGGTTGGGAATATAGATATCGTTATCCAGAGCTGCCCACAGGACCTTTTCACCCGGGGCAGCTCTGATTGTCTTGCCGTCAATCGTCAAAGAAACACTTTTGACTCTTGCCAGTCTCCTCCTCCTTATTCTCCCCCTAGGGAGAGAGAATTCCACGTCCGAGCTTGTAATCTTTTATCAGGCTATTATTCCTTAAAATAGACCCCGCACCTTGCCAGTCTTCGTATCGACATCTACCCTTCTGAAGGCTGGATCGGAGCTGGTGCCTGGCATCAGGCTTATTGTTCCAGCGCAGGGGCAGAGGAATTTCGCCCCGGAGTAAATCAACACGTCGCGAATGGGCAGGATCCATCCTTTGGGGACCCCTTTTAGGGCTGGGTCGTGTGACAGGCTCAGATGGGTTTTCACCATCATGGTAGCGTATTCATTATATTTAGAATCGGCCTCGAACATCTTAGCTTTGGCTTCGGCGTCTGGGGCCCATGATACACCGTCGGCTCCATAGACTACCTTGGCAATCTTGTCCACTCGCTCGCGCAGCTTCATTTCCGCGGGGTAAAGGAATTTGAAGTCATTCTTCTCTTCGCAGGCTTCCATGATAACATCAGCCAGCTCCAGAGCGCCATCGCCGCCCTTGAGCCAGTGTTCACTGAGTGCGCAACGTGCCCCGGCTGCCTCGGCTGCCTTGCGCACCATGGCAATCTCTTCCTTAGTGTCGGTATGGAAGGCGTTGATGCACACCACAGGGTTGATGCCTGATGTCCTGATAGTGTTGATGTGATGCAGCATGTTGGGAAGGCCTTTCTCCAGAAGTCCCAGGTCTTCCTTGGTATAGGCGTCGGGTAGAGGTAGTCCAGCCACTACCTTGGGGCCGCCGCCATGCATCTTCAGTGCCCTTATGGTGGTGGTGAGTACTGACACATGCGGTTTTAGACCACTAAAGCGACACTTGACATTCCAAAACTTCTCGAACCCGATGTCTGCAGCGAAGCCGCTCTCGGTGACGTGATAGTCAAACATCTTCAGCCCGATGCGGTCGCCGATGATGGAGGACTGTCCTACTGCGATGTTGGCAAAGGGGCCGGCATGTACCATACAAGGCTGGTATTCTACCGTGCACATTAGGGTAGGATTGATCGTATTGCGCATCCAGGCAGTCATAGCGCCTCCCACCTCCAGGTCTTTAGTAGTAACAGTATTGCCATTCTTGTCGAATGCTACAGTAATCTCGTCCATCCTTTTTCGCAGGTCTGCCAGATCCGTGACAATAGATAATATAGCCATAAGCTCTGAGCTTACAGCAATACCGAACTTGGACTGCATTGTGTAGCCATCCATGCGACCACCGAGGCCTATTACTATATTCCTGAGGCTTTGGGCGCAGAAGTCCATGACCCAACCCATCTCCACCCTGGTAGGGTCAACATTAAGGCGGCGCATTCTGCTGCGCTTGGCTAGCTCTTCGTCATTGTAGTTGCGCTCATGCTGCATTCTGGCGGTAAGCGCCACCATGGCCAGATTGTGGGCATTCATTATGTCGTTAATGTCACCAGTGAGACCCATGGAAAATTCGGTCATGGGAATAAGCAGCGCATTGCCACCACCGGCAGCGGTTCCCTTGATATTCATAGTTGGCCCACCGGAGGGTTGACGTATGCAACCGCCAACATTCTTACCTCTTTTGCCCAGGCCTTCCAAGATACCCATGGTGGTCGTTGTTTTTCCTTCTCCCAGGGGCGTGGGGGTAATGGCGGTTACCTCAATATATTTGCCATCCGGCCTACCCTTGAGGCGCTCGATGATTTTCATGAAATCGAGCTTGCACAGTCTGCCGTAAGGAATAATCTCATCCTTCTGCAAGTTCAGTCTTTCCCGCCACTCATCAATGGTCGGCATATTTTCTTCGGCAGCTTCCGCAATCTGCCAGTCTTTCAGTTTTGTCGCATCATAAGCCATGATAACCTCCTTTATCCTGATAATCCTGATATCATCGGTATTTCTCTTACTTTTACTTTCGCATACGCTCAGCCCTGCGCTCGGCCGCTACGACTGTGTTGACCATAAGCATGGTGATAGTCATGGGGCCAACTCCTCCTGGCACTGGCGTAATAGCACTGGCTTTCTCTTTAACTGTTTCGAACTCTACATCTCCTCTTAGATCGGGGACCTGCTTGTTGGGGTCCTTCTTGCTGGGTTTCCATCCCACCCGGTTTACACCGACATCGATAACGACTGCTCCCTCCTTTACCATGTCCGCTTTAATGACCTCTGGAGAGCCCATTGCGGCAACCAGAATATCTGCCTGCCTGGTGATTTCAGCCATGTTTTTGGTCCCAGTGTGGACAACGGTCACAGTGGCATTGGCACGCTTGTTTTTCTGCACCAGCATAGCCATGAGAGGCTTGCCTACTATGTTGCTTCTACCGCATATAACCACATGTTTGCCTTCAGGGGGGTTGCCGCTGCGAATCATTAACTCCACTGCGCCATGTGGTGTGCAGGGCATGAAATACGGGTCCCCGATGAGCATCTTACCCACGTTGATGGGATGGAAACCATCCACATCTTTAGCCGGGTCGATGAGAGTTAGCACTTTATCCGCATTGATGTGTTTTGGCAAGGGTAATTGAACGAGTATGCCATCAACGTGCTCTGCTCTATTCATTTCTTCCACTTTGGCGAGAAGCTCCTCCTCCGAGGCGCTCTCAGGCAGAACGATGGTTTGTGACCACACGCCTATCTCCTCGGCTGCTTTTTCCTTGCCCGAGACGTAGGAAACGGATGCAGGGTCCTCTCCCACTCGAATCATGACTAGACCTGGCGTTACGCCCTGTTCCTTGAGCTTGGATACCCGCTCTTTTAACTCACCCCGTATCTCCTTGGCTATCTCGGTTCCAGATATTACCTTTGCTGCCATCTAATCCTCCTTTCTTAAATACTTAAGTTATCGGCTGACTGACACTTCCTGACTTAATGGCACCCAGGCGTGCCGAAATATCCCGCACTCGGTTGATTACCTCCAGACTTGAGTTGATGAGAGGCAGGTTGCCAAGACCAACTTCTATCATGCTCTGGTCGTAGGGAATAAATCCCAGAAACTCAAAATCTGGCATGGAGGAAACAAGAAAAACCCTATCCTGTTCACTTCGAATCTTGTTAGCCACCACCGCGATGTTTTCCAAACTTATGTCTTTTGCCAGCTCTCTTATCCTGTAGGCTGTTTCCGTGCTTCCTTTACTTGGCTCCACTACAATAATCATCTTATCCACGGCTCTCGCTGTCGCCCGTCCCAAATGCTCTATCCCCGCCTCCATATCCATAATAACGACCTCTTCTCTTTTCAAGAGTAAGTGAGCAACTAAAGCCTCCAGCAAGGCATTTTCGGGGCAATAACAACCGCTACCACCCTTCTTTAACCGTCCCATTGACATTAGTTTGACACCATTGTGCTCCACCCAATATTTTTCAGGTATATCATCAACCCGGGGATTTAATTTAAAGAATGGCGCTGCTTGGCCAGGACGTGCCCCTGTCCTTTCTTCAATTAGGTCTCTCATCTCAGATATAGGGGTTATCCTCTCTGGGTGGGGAAAGCCGAGGGCACCTCCCAGAGTAGCATTTGGGTCGGCATCTATGGCTAGAACAGAGAAACCAAGCTGGGTAAATACGGAGGAAAGGAGGGAGGCTAACATCGTTTTGCCTACCCCCCCTTTACCACTAATAGCAATTTTCATTCTCGCATGACAAATTATAACCTGTATCAACAAGGGAAATCAAGGCAGAACCAGTTGCTTTGTATTGTACAGTGGTGGGGTTCTCCTGCTGCCGACGGGATATCCATGTCCATGGACTGCGTTGTTTTCTTGCCTATGTTAGACACTCGCAGTTTGCCTGTAGGACGCAGGCGGTGATAAGATGGCGAGGTAGGACTCTATCAGCGAGCTTTTCCGTCTCTTCTGTATGTGTTTCTGACGGGCAAGTTCCTCTAAAAATCCCTGTTAACTCATATTAAGAAGGGGAAGTAGGGTTAAGGAGAAAGAGATTCTTTTGCTAAAAGGGCGGGTTTAGGGAGACGTTTCTAATGTTGGGGAGGTAGCAAAGGCAAGAGCCTAGTCTTTCGAGGAAACTAGTGGCAAACCTGAAGCATTACATATTTTATGAATGCTTTTTAAGGAGGGCGATATGTCATACGGATATGAGATAAATGAACTGGCCAAGGAAGAATCTTGGCGAATGTTTCGAATAATAGGCGAATTTGTAGAGGGCTTTGATAAGCTTTCTAGTATTGAACCGGCAGTGACCATATATGGTTCAGCCAGGTTGAAAGTGGAGGACGAGCTATATGCGGAGACGGAAGAAATAGCCTATCGGCTCGGTCAGTTGGGCTTCTCAATTGTAACTGGTGGGGGGCCAGGTGTAATGGAGGCAGCCAGCAAAGGTGCACGAAAGGCTGGGGTTACATCGGTCGGGCTGAATATCTCCCTTCCCAAAGAACAAGCCTGTAATGCCTACAGCACAAAGTCGATAACGTTCGATCACTTCTTTACTCGTAAAGTTATGCTGGTGAAATATGCTATTGCCTTTGTCATAATGCCGGGTGGCTTGGGCACTCTGGATGAGGTGACGGAGGTACTAACCCTAATACAGACCCGCAAGATAAAGCCTTTCCCCGTAGTATTATTCAACAACGAATTTTGGAAGGGATTTCTGGATTGGCTACGGAGTACTGTCCTGTCTAGAAAGTATGTCTCTGAGAGTGATTTCGATTTGTTGAGAGTTTTGGATAGCCCTGAAGAGGTGGTTGAAGCTATACGGAAGTGGTATGTTGGGCGTGAGGTTGTTGGCAAGAAAGCCTTGATCAAGTGAAGGAGGGCAACTCTATTCTACAGACACGATGGTTTTGATTGACTTCGATGCGATGGTGGCCTATGTACCGTCATTCTAAAGGCTGTTCTGCAACTTTTTGTATTGCCACCTAATTTATCTTAGCTAAATGGTTGTGTGGGGCGAGCATACCTGATACATACTTTGAGGAATTTTGTGAAGTAACAGATGGTTCCTTTAATATTGCTGAACTGAAAGGCAATCTGTTGGACTGAGGAAAAGTATATAATGCCAGTCGTCCTCATCAATCTTCCTGCTTGGTTGGTAAGTACGGAGTCCAGTTTTCATATTTCTTCATCTCCAGATCATCAACGTTGATATTAAGAAGTTCCAACGCCTTTTTAATGTACTCAGTATACCCGTAGTTCA
>JAGHCA010000063.1 GCA_021160725.1 Dehalococcoidia bacterium
CCACACTAAGATCAAGATGCTAAAACGCGTATCTTATGGTCTGAGGAATGTCGATGTTTACTGGAGGAAAATGTTCCTGGGGTTTATACCATCTCGTAGCTGTTTCCACACAATTTGACAAAGAGCCTTATTCTGGCAACGATTGTAATCATAGTTCAGCTTATACACAACAATGAAAGGTAGGAAATGTTGAGAGGCAATTGGCAGATTATGCCCATACCATCCTGCTATTCGAGGTGGAAATACCTGATCTGAAGGAGAGGTCTGAGGGATTATTGAACCAGCGGCACTACTGGTACATAGAGCAGGAAAATAACCCGGAACTATTTAAGCTGAAGGTCTGCGTGGACAACTAGGATTTCAGGCAGGTAGTTGAGGATTTCTTTACCGCCGAACACCAGGTTTATCAGTCGGCTTCCATCCTTGAGAAGAAGTAGGAACCTAATGTGGCTAAGGCTAAACACAATGTAATAAGAACCGTGAAATCAAGCCAGAGTGGAAAGGCGGAAATGCCAATAAGAGTACTCCTCAACCCATCCACCCCATAGGTCAAAGGGTCAATGTACATTATGTATCTCAGCCAGGACGGCATGGACTGTATAGGGAACAAGGCACCTGAGAGGAGAAATATGGGAAATATTATCAAGTTCATTATAGCCATGAAGCCTTCCAGATTGCCTAACTTGGTGGCAATAATTAAGCCAAATCCCGTGAATGTGGCGCAGGTAAAAATCATAATTAGTATAGCTAAAAAGAATCCTGATACACTGGATAATTGGACTCCCATGGCTACAGCTATTCCCACTATAATAAGGGCTTGAATTATAGCTGTGGTCATACCGCCGAGGCTTCTGCCCAAGATGACAGAAAAACGGCTGACCGGAGCCACTAAGACCTCTTTTAGAAAGCCAAATTCCTTGTCCCAGATAACCGATGCCCCTGACATGGTGCCAGCAAATAATAAGGTCATGCCCACTATTCCCGGAGCGAGAAAGTCAAGGTAACCTATGCCTTCCAGTCCCGGTATCTCTCTAGCAGGCATAAAGCTCATGGGCAGTCCCATAAAAGCCAGGAAAAAGATAGGCATCAATAGTGACCCCACTACCCTCGCCTTTACCCTGAAAAACCTTTTCATCTCCCGCAGCCACATGGTGTAAATCGGCAGCGGGTCTATGATTCGCCGGACTTCAATTGCTCGCATGTTATCTCCTTCCTCTACTCCTCATCCATGCTTTCCATAGTTCCTTAGTGCTTCCTTCTACCTCCCTTATGGTCTTCCCGGTATAATGCAAAAAGGTATCCTCCAAACTCGGCTTATACAACTTGATAGATGATATAACAAGCCCGCGATCATCGGCAAAATCAATAAGCTCAGGTATTCTTTCTTCGCCGCCATTGATACTTAGCTCCAGCCAGCCATCACGTGTTTCAATCCTCTTTATCCAGCTGAGCTGTTTTAGCGAATCAACCGGGCTGCCACTGCTATCCTGAGCTATTTGTATTGAAATCAAATTTAAACCCACTGCCAGTTTGAGCTTTTCTGGCGTGTCCATGGCTACTATGCAGCCCTGGTCTATAATAGCCAGCCGGTGACAGAGGTAGTCCGCCTCCTCCATATAGTGAGTAGTCAGGATTATAGTTATACCGCCTTTCTCATTTAGCAGCTTGATGTAATTCCACAGATTCCTTCTTGCCTGGGCATCCAAGCCCAAGGTAGGCTCGTCCAAAAACAGGACTTTGGGATGGTTTAAAAATCCCCGGGCGACCTCAAACCTGCGCTGGGTGCCGCCGGAGCACTCACTAATCCTCATGTTCTCCTTTCCCCTTAAATCCATCAAGTCAAGTACTTCCGCGACCCTTTTCTGCCTGGTTCGCCCATCCAGATGATACATTCTGGCATGAAAATCCAGGTTCTCCCTGCCAGTCAAGAATGTGTCAATAGCTCGATCTTGAAACACAATCCCTATGCACTCTCTGACCTTATTTCTTTGCCGCACAATATCATACCCGCAAACCTTAGCCGAGCCTGAAGTGGGATTCAGTATGGTGCAGAGCATCTTTACTGCTGTTGTCTTCCCCGCTCCATTAGGGCCAAGAAAGCCAAATATTTCCCCTTCCGCAACGTTCAAGGTAATATGGTCTACGGCTACCAAACCATCGAATTCCTTGGTCAGATTTTCAATTTCGATTATGCTATTCATGTTCATCATCCCGCAACTTTTTCCCAACATAGTGCAGGAAAACATCCTCCAGGCTTGGCTTGTGCTCGCCGATTGAAGAAATAACGAAACCGTGCTTCCGTGCCAATCTCACTATCTCGGGAATCTTCATCCCTCCGCTTCCTACGCTTAACTCCAGTTGAGCGTCATGCTGATGAATCTTTTTGATCCAGCTCATTCCATTTAGCAAACCTGCAAACTCGCTGGCCAGTGCATCCTGGGAAAACCTGATAGAAAGCACGCTGCTGCCCAGTGACCTTTTTAACGCCTTGGGGGTATCCATCACCGCAATCTTCCCACGCTCCAAGATAGCTACTCTATTGCAGAGGTAGTCGGCTTCCTCAACATAATGAGTGTTCAGCAATATCGTGGTACCTGATTCCTTGTTCAACCTCTTAGCATAATCCCACAATAGCCTTCTAGTTTGTACGTCCAGACCCAAAGTTGGCTCATCTAAGAATAAGACTTTGGGAGAATTTAGCATGCTTCTGGCTATCTCCAATCTACGCTGCATCCCTCCGGAGTAGTATTTAACCAATATATTTTGTCTATCCTTTAACCCTACCAAGTCCAAAGCTTGAGACACCCGCTCATCCCTCACCTTTTTAGGAAGGTGATACAATCTGGCATGAAAGTCCAGGTTCTCTCTCGCCGTTAGATTGGTATCCAGGCTCAGATCTTCAAAGACTATGCCTATTGATTCCCTGACTTTGTCCCGCTCTCTGATGATATCATACCCGCCTACAGTAGCCGTCCCGGAGCTGGGATTTAGCGCCGTAGCCATCATCATGATGGTGCTTGTCTTGCCGGCTCCGTTAGCGCCAAGGAAACCAAAGACCTCCCCCTCTTCAACTTCAAACGAGATATGGTCTACCGCAACAAGATGACCAAATACCTTGGTGAGATTGTCAGCTATTATTGCCTTCATGCGTCGTGTCTATTTCCCAGAACAAGTTCTTGCCCCAGCCGAAATGCATCCTCCAGAGTTGCAGGATGCTCCTTAATCTGAGCCTTGTCGTCAACGCCCCTGACCAGTAAATCACCGGAATACTTCACACCTACAGCATCAAAAAAATACTTCACCGTGAGCACTGTGCCATCAAAGAGTTTCTTACCCCGGGTAGCGCCCACTGAGATAAACACTCCTTTCCGCACTCGCTTATCTTCCTTGCCCATGCCCAGCACATATCTTCTCACCCAGAGCGCCTGGCACCTGTCTATTACTGCCTTTGCCTGGCTGGTAACACCATAGAAGAATATCGGTGAAGCAAAAATGATATGGTCTGCTTCCAGAAGCTTCTTGTAAAGCGATTGCATATCGTCCTTAATGGCACAGTTGCCATCCTTGAGACAGGCATATATTTCCAGGCATGGTGAGATTTTTAGTTTTGAGACCAGCACCTTTTGAACCTCGACTCCCTCCTCCCTGGCGCCTTCCAGCGCCTTGTCAAGAAGAAGCTCGGTATTGCCTTGTCTTCTTGGGCTGCCCATAATACCTAATACTTTCATAATTGTTCTCTTGTTCAATAAGCTGTTACACAGTGCTGGAGAGAAGACATCCGCCTGCTGTTCTTACCACAGACAAATTAACCGTCATACAGCAAAGCGTTTCCTTAGAACCTGTCAAGCCTCAAGCATTATATCGGTCTGCCTCGGCTCGCTGTGTATTATATCTCCAAATGCCACTAAATGCATAACTCCGGATATCGTCCAAGGGACTTCTTAACGCCGACGAGGACGGTTTCCAATCCCCTGTCGAGGATTAGGTTCTTTTCTCACCATAACCTGTGTGTCGCTAATCTATCTGAACTAGCTGATTAGGCTCTGCTGCCAGGCATATGCTAACCCTATATACCCAGCTTCTTGCGATTCGCTTCTATGTGAGCCAGGATGGCATCAGCAGCCTGCACCGAGTCTTTTTCAACATTCAAGATACCGCCGGTTAGCTGCTTGCAGTCCTGTGTCAACAACTGGACCAGATTGGGTGCTCCGGTAACTGTGGGCAGCGGATTCACATAGGTATAAAGACCAAAAGCCAGGGCGAAGATGGCGTCAACAGTCGCTTTCTGCTCCATATACTCAGGGGCAGCAACAGCCACAGGTAGTTCTGAAACAGGCACATTTCCCAAAGCACTGGATAGACTTGCCAGCAGGTCGGCAATACGCCCGGTATCAGTACATGTTCCGTAACTCAATACCGGTGGCATGCCCAGAGTCTGGCAGAGACCCTTAATACCGACGCCGGCGAACTCACCTGCCTCAGGGCGGCATAGACCAGCTACCTGCATTGCCCCATTACCACAGCCCATGGACAAGACCAGAAGGTCACGCTTGATAAGTTCTTTTGCCATCCGTACGCTGTGTACATCCTGTCCGTTATCTCTCAGACTGGTGCACGAGATAAGTCCAACCACACCCCTGATGGTACCACCTTTGATTACCTGCAAGAGTGGCTCTAAGGAGCCACCCAGAGCTTCAACGATGCTTTCCGAGGAGAACCCGACCGTGGCTTCATTCATGGGCAAATCCGTAACCGGCTGCACTGAGGCACGGCGTTCTTTAAAATTATCTATAGCCATCTGCAACAGCCGTGCCGCTTGCTCCTCCGCCTTTTCAGGCTCATAGTTGATACGCTCGGCGACGCCTTCGAAAGCAACCAGGTCGCTGACCGGTACCAGCCTTATTTTGTACTTCCTGGCATAAGCCGGATCGACTGGCATCGAGCAGTTCATATCACAGGCGAAGAGGTCAACACAGCCAGTGCCAAGAACAGCCTCCTGCATTATCCAGTTACCGGTAAAACCATAGAATACGTCATCCATTTCCCACCTCTGAACCATCTCCTGCCCTGTCTCGATGTTGGCAATAACACGCAGTCCCTTTGCTCCAACCGCTCTGGCTTTATTCTGCCACTCCGGCTTCCTGGCCAACTGCACCATGGCAAAACCGAGGAAGGGCTCATGCCCATTGGGCAAAGCATTAACATAATCGGGATCAAGAACACCGAGGTCAACACGCATCTTGTGTGGTCGGGGAAGACCGAAGATAATATCCTGGCAGTACTCATTTACAATTTGACTCTGATAAGCCATCGCTATGCTCAGGCGCATCGCTTTAAGCGCCAGGCTGACATAATAACCATCCACGTTAGTGAGGCAGGAGCTTGTAGCGTTCAGCATCTCACCGTATATTCCGCCGGGAAACAAGTCCAGATTCTTCCAGGTTTTCTTTCGTTCGTCGGGGGCTAGAGCTTCAACTATCTGGCTCGGTTCATCGGCTTTACGGTTGAAGTCAGCTTCAACGAAGTCGCAGAGTGCCAGGGCTGTTTCCTCGACCGTACCCGAGGTAGCTATCCCCAGCCTGCCGGCAAATACATTCAATTTGTCCCTCTCGATTATGTTGAAGGGAGTTTTGCCTCTAGCTGTAGCTCGAAGCGTCTTAATGGTCTGCTCGGTGTGATAATGATAAGTTGAAGCTCCCATTACATTCCTGAGGAGCATCATGCGCATAGCCATACCGTCTCCGGTAATACCACACACACCCCTCTTGTCCTTGGCAACGTCAGCGCGACACGGCCCATTAGAGCACAGGTCGCAGCGAACTCCTCCCATACAGAAGGTACAACGCTGGTCGGGATTGCCTCCCATTCCCTGGGCCTCGTATCTGTCCCAGATGTTATTCATGCCATCTTTTTTAATCCTATCGTATACTCGACGTACGGACTCATGATATGAAATTCTGTCTTTTTCCATTGCAATTCCCCCCTTTCGCTCGGCGCTATTTTCTACAGTAAAATTCAGTACAAGAATAAAGCATTCCGTCAATAAGGGCAAGGTTACGAGCAACACCACACAGACTAATCATAGCCTATTGTCGGGTTACCCGGATAAAAAAAGCCAAATTGCATGCAATATTAAATTCCCATTTGCCAGGAGACACAGACAGTC
>JAGHCA010000018.1 GCA_021160725.1 Dehalococcoidia bacterium
AAGCCCAGGTCCAGGACCATGACCCTAAAGCTCACAAAACCAGCCACGAGAACGGCGGCGGAGACGAGATTTCCGTTGCAGGCTTATCAGGCGAGCTCGCTGACGGCCAGAAGGTCAAGCTCGACCACATCAACAAGACTCACCTCAGCCAGGACTTTGGCGCTTCAGCCACACGCCTGCGAAATATCATAGCGACACCCATCGCTGGCGAGATTATGCGCATCATGAACATTAAATCAGGCAGCCCCTTTTCCGCTAAGATAAACGGAAACCCCACGGCAACATCTGTCGTCTATGACGGCGACAGCAACGAGGGCATGTTCGACGGCTTATATTCTGGAGCGGACTATTGGGGCAGAATAATCCTCCATAACATTACCAGGGGAAACTCTAGGAAGATAGTCGACGTAGACGTCGCCACCAAAACCATAACCACCGAATCAAGCACCGATGACTGGGCTGACAACGACGACATAACGGTGCAGTCGCAGACAAACACCTATTCAGGCTTCTTTGACGTGGACGTTAGCGACCAGGTGCCAGCCACAACCGAAGCCATCTACCTGTTCGTAGCCTCAGACGACCAATCTGATACGTATAGCAACCAAAGGGCAGTTTACTTCCATCCCTACGAGACTTACGATGCGGGTAAGAGGCAATGGGTTTCCCCCAAGTCCCCCCTGCAGTCCGATACCGTCCTTCTACTAATTAAAATCATCGACCAGAAATTCACCGCTATGTTCTGGTCAGGCTGTACCGACGTCTCGCTGGTCACCGCTGTCAAGGCCAGCGTCGAGTACGCAGATACATAAAATATGAAATCCCTGTCCGCCTCCCTCGAAGCCTCCCAGAAAAAAGCCCACCCCATCCAAATTTCCCCTCTTAAGATAAAAGGGGTCAGGGGAGTTATGAGCTAATGAAAACCCTATCTGCCACGCTGGAAGCCGCACAGAAGAAACCCCATCGCCTCCCCTATGTTGAGGCTAAGGTCTATGACTATGAGGCCGGTATTAAACGCCTCACCTGGACGAGGCTCTATGAAGGCTCTGAGCCCGATAACCATCATGGTATCGCCTTCGACGGCAACGGCGATATGCACCGCATCCGGGCCGGTAGCGGTGATGCACTCTATTATCAGAAGCAGGATTGCCCCTTCGGCGTCCCATCTTCTTTCCCATCTGCTTTCCCTATTCCCTTGAATGACCCTCCCGCTCTTAATCAGTGGACCCAAATCGCCACCGATTGCGCTGGTCCCTGTGCCATTGCCGCCTGCGGTGCTAAAGTCTATATTTTCTACCGCAAGACAAATAATACCCTGCGAAAGTACTATTCCCATGATTATGGCCAGTCCTGGAATAATGCCCAGCTCGTAAGCTACGCCGATGTCCTCTCTATGGCTTCTTGCTGGTGGGGCACCGGCAATGTCGTCGTCTGCTTCGCCCTTAAGTCCAACGAGCTAAACGGAATCGTCCTCGATAGCTCCGACCAGTCAACCAGCCAGCATATCAAGCAGTTTTACGGCGCCGCCACACATATATTCCTTGACACCTATGGCATCGGTGCTACTTATAATCCCTTCTGGCCCCAGTGCGACATAATCCTTGCCGCTAAACAGTCCGATACTCCCTATAATCACTACGACCTGTTCAGAACCTGGTTTTCAAGCTCTTATAATTTCGGTGCCCTTGAGAGCTCCCTTATGTCCCCCGATGGAGAGGATATCACCTACCAGTACCCCGACTGTCATCTCCCAGCATCAGCCCAGGATTACGAGACCAACCGTATCGTGGCGGTAGAGAAGTTTGCCGGTACTACCGCCTATACCCGCCCCCTCACCTGCCATAAGGTAAAGGGCACTTACTGGTCCGATACCACCTTTACCGAGCCTAAGCCCTTCCTCAACATCAGCTCGAATTATGGCTTAAGGCTCCAGAGCACCGCCGACTACTGGTGGTTGGAAAAGCCCAACGGAGTTTGGAGAGCCCCCCGCCCCGCCGCAGAACCGCTGGACATCTCAAAGCATATCGTTTCCCTGCAACAAAATGTCGCTATCTCCCCTCTTAAGATAAGAGGGGCCGGGGGAGTTATGACCAGCCTCGTGCTCGAGCTCGATAACTCCAAAGGCCAGTACTCAAACATCGGGGGGTCTGGGGGCGCAGCCCCCAGTGCCCTTCGCTTCCGCAGCGAAATCGTTCTTAAGCTCGGCTATAAGACCACGGCAGGAGATGAAACCGTCGAAGCCGGTACCTACTGGATTGATTCCTGGGAGTACACCTCGAAGCCCAATATGTCCCGCTTTATACTTTATTGCCTCGATGGATGGGGCCTTATGAACCGCTGGACCGCCCGCTACCAGATGAGGTGGAACAAGGACGCAGTTAACCCCAAGAGCGTCTGGCAAATCCTTTACCAGCTCTTAGCCCGGGTAGGCATTAAGCTCACCAACACCCCGCCCAAGCCCCAGTCCTCCGCCATCAACAACTTCTACCCCGATTTCACCGTCAACCCAGGCACCCAGGGAGACAGTGCCATACGCAGGCTGCTATCCTTCGTCCCCGACAGGCTCGTATTTCGTGGCCAGGAGGCCTTCACCAAGAACCCCCTGGCGGATGAGAGCTCATGCTATTCCTACGGCGCTGACCATGCTATCCTCTCAGGTGAATACCGTGAACAAGTGTTCACCAGTCGTGTCCGGGCCATTGGCCGAGACGATTCCAACAACCGTATCCTGGAGGAAGCCCAGGACTGGGATTTGCTACAACTCGCTATCGATATCCTGGAGCAGGACTACGACCCCAACCTCGACGACGCCACCCGTACCCAGGAGAGAGCCGACGCTATCCTTCGAACTCAACAAATTCAATCAACTCCAGCAACTCTTATTGTCTCCACCAATGTCGGCCAGGAGCTTTTCGATGTCGTCGGCGTTACCGACCACCGTTGTGGAATCTCGGAGGAGAAGTACCGTGTCCATGCCATTCAGACTGATTACGACCGCCGCAAAGGCCAGTACGACCAGCGGCTCATTTTAGGTGCGCCATGATTTGTTTTCCTAGCGAAGTAGTGCTTTCTTCAAATCGTTGAGCCTGGGAGCAAAAGATTCAACAAGCCTCTGCCGGGCTATTTGCCACTTGTGGTCGGCTTCGATATTGATAGCATCCACTGCTGTTCCTGAGATTCTCAATCGGTGCATGGTTTCCCGGTAGTTGCTTTCCAATTCCTGTCTCATTTTTTGTTCTGCCTCTTCATATTCTTGAACAAGCCTGCCCATCTCCTCTGCCTCTGGTTGCAACTCCGGCTCCAAGCAGCTTATCCCTTCGATTATTTTTTTCACGCTATCTCTACCCTGTGCGGTTGTAAGCTCGATAGCCCCTAGCAGGTGCTCGATCGCAGCTCGCTTTATTATATCCCTCTTCTCCCCTTCGTGTTTGTTTAGCTCCGTAGCTATATCCAGCTGTTGAGAGCCATCAAGCCACTTCTGCGCCAGCGCCTTACCTCTCTGGCGATACTCCTGCCTCTCTTGCTGTGCCTTTTCCTCGGCTGACAGCTTGCCCAATCTATTTGCTCTCTCTTGAGCAATCTCCCAGGCACTCTTTAGTTCACCCATACAATTCCTCCTCCCCAGCCATTGCAGGCCGGAGGCGAAGCAACCTCACATCCCAATCTTTTGAGATTGCTTCAGCACTACCGCGCTTCGCAATGACAGAGTAGAGACATTATTAGCATTAGCAGTGCATTTTAGCCTATAATATTGAGGGAGTTCAACAAAGTGAGTTTGAGGTTACAGTGATGATTTATCATGAATCTGTGAGATTAGCGGAAAATCTTTACTGCTATGTATGGCAGGGCAGAGGGAATAACTGCAATACCATCCTCTTACCAGCAGTCTTAAGGGGGGAGCGACCACACGTATTAGTTGACCCTGGCCATGTCAGGAACGAGATTGGGGAGCCTTGCTTTAATTCACTGACCCAGGCTATGGAGAAGGATGGTTTCAAAATAGATGCTACCGGCCTGGTAATTACCACTCACAGCCATCCTGACCATATCGAAGCCGCTGAATTGGTGGTGAAAAAAAGTGGTGCTTTGTTTGCATTATCCAGAGAGGAGGACGAATTTTATCGCACGGCGGGGAAGATGTTATTTCAAGCATTCGGCAGTAAGCCACCGCAGGTCGAGCCTTTCTTTTATCTTAAAGAGGGCGATTTGTCCCTGGGGGCTAAAAACAATAAGGTAGAGATCAAGGTTTTCCTTACTCCGGGACATTCTCCTGGTTCTATTTCCCTTTACCTGGAGGAGAACAAAATATTGATCACCGGTGACGTGGTCTTTGCTGGCAGCGTGGGCAGGACTGACTTTCCTGGCGGCAGCCCTTCCTTATTGCGGAAGAGCATTGACAAGCTATCTCAGCTTGATGTGGAATACCTTATTCCTGGTCATAGCACTGAAAAGAGCAGTATAATCGCGGGCAAGGATAAAGTAAGGCGCAATTTTTACACGGTCAAGGTGTTTATTTAAAATATAGATATGGTGTAATTGTTATGGAGATGGATGACAGAATTAAATATGCCCTGGAACACACAGAATTAATACGAGCTCCACAACAAGAACTGGATACCTTCGGCAACTCTGTTATTGATTATTATGTTGTCACTGAACTGGTGGGAAACCTTAGTGTGGTCAGGGATGGCAAGGTAATTGCGGAAAGGCCCAAAATTGTCACCCCTACTTACCTGATAAATGTCGAAGGCTTCAGCGAGCAAGCGAGAAAATACATAGCCATGATAGCTCGGGAGAACCCTTATGGGTCAGGTATCTTTTACCGGTATAAGAACGAACCCAGGGGGATGAACGTCGTCTCCGAGCCTATTGAGCAGGTGATAAACAAGCTAAGCTCTCAAATAGAGGGGCAAAATAACGCCTTAAGCACCATAATTAAGGGGGTGGAAGAGCTATGGGACGTGTCCCTGCTCATGTTCATCTATGGGTTAACTACCAGGGCAGCCCGCACTAATATAGCAGAATTTAATCGCAGGGGTTTTTTTAACATAGATGCCAGTGGAGTACCCCAGGGTGCCCGAGATTACATTGAAGAGCTTTTCGAACATGTAAGTCGTAACCTCTCTCGAGCCCCTGAGCTTGTGATTGAGTTAAACCGCTGGGGCCTATTTCCGGAGTATGAAGACCGGTTCTTTGCTCTGTTCAGGAGAAAATAAGCCCGCCACGGCCCCGATAAAATCGGAGCGTGCTGGGTAGTTACATATAACCCAAAGAGATTAAATCCCAGCTAAATCCCTCTGAAATGTAAAAAGTAAAAATAAAAATGCAAAGTGACAGAGCAAAAGTCAAAAATTTGCATTTTAAGTTGTCATTTTGATTTTTGACCTTTGATTTTTGAATTTCTCCCGAGGCGTGAATCCCGATAAATCGGGACTTCCTCACGGCTGAGACGTGCTACATCAGTAGTCCCAGGTACCAGCTTAGTATATTATTCCCCCAGAGCAATGTTACCATGGCAGCCGCAGCCAGGAAGGGGCCGAAAGGCAGCGTCTCCTTGAATTTTCTCTTTTTAGCTATCACCAGAGCCACAGCTACTATGCCACCGAGGACAGCTCCGAGAATTATGGAGAGGAAAACTAGGGGAAAGCCGGTGGCCAGACCAATCAAGCCGACCAATTTAACATCTCCCCACCCCATACCACCACGGGAGGCTATGGCAATCAAAAAGAATAAAGCAAAGCCAATGCCCCCACCTAGAGCAGCGCTGGCAATTCCAGGCTTTATCACCTGAGTAAGCCAGGGCCAGGAATATAGCGCCAGCAGCAACGCCACCACCATGCCGGGATAGACTACCTTGTTCGGGATGATCCCATGCTCCAGGTCAATAACAAAAACAATGGTGAAGAGACAGGCATAGAAAGCCATAACCCCCAGTGCAGGACTCAATCCGTAATGCCACGCCAAAAGAGCGAACACGACGCCAGTGGCAAGCTCCACCCAGAATAACCTCCGGGGTACGGCAGCCTTACAATAGCGACAACGACCACAAAGCCTGAGATAGCTAAATACGGGGATGAGATCTTTAGCAGCTAGCTTGTGCTGGCAAGCTTCACAATGAGAAGGTGGAAATACAATAGACTTGCTCTGAGGCAGACGGTCAATGCATACATTGAGGAAACTGCCTACCACCAAACCCAGAAGGGCGAATACGACTATAAATAATATTTCCACGAATGCTTATTGTGGACGTGTTATGTGCCTGAAGTCAATAGGCAGCAGGTACTAGTGCCCGGTGCATTTTACTATCATTGTAGGGCAATTTTATCTTGTCATTGCTTCGTCCCGATTTATCGGGACGAAGCAATCTCCACAGCTAAATCCCAAATCCTAATTTCTAAGCTCTAAATGCCGATTTCATCGAGCATCTTCGAAAAGTCGGGACAAACCCAAATTTCAAAATTCAAAGTCCTAAACTGTTTTGGTCATTGATATTTTGTGCTTGGGGTTTCCTCATATAGGATGATAATATAGTAACGTAGTTGCCCAAAATCGGGGTGAGACAATATGTCAACAAGGCACCATGTTGGTTGCAGCGGCTGGCATTACGAGCACTGGCGCGGACTTTTTTACCCCACGGAACTGCCCAAGTCTAAATGGCTAGAGTTTTACGCCCGGCAATTTACTACCGTAGAGCTCAATAACAGTTTTTATCAGCTACCTTCGGAAAAAGCGTTCACCGCCTGGCGAGAGTCCACACCCGACAACTTCATTTTTGCTGTTAAGGTGAGCCGATTCATCACGCATATAAAAAGGTTAAAGAATTTAGATTCCGCAGTGGAGAACTTTCTATCACGTGCTGTTTTGTTGGGGGAAAAATTGGGGCCTTTTCTATACCAACTGCCTCCTAACATGAAGCGGAACGACGAGCTGTTACAGAATTTCTTATCTTCGCTGCCACCAAAATATCAGCATGTAATTGAATTTCGACATGAATCCTGGCTTGATGATACCGTATTCGATATTTTACGAGGACACAATATTGGGTTGTGCGTTTTTGACATGCCTGGCTTTAGCTGCCCTCTCATCGCCACCAGTGATTTTGCCTATGTCCGTTTTCACGGCAGCGAGGGACTGTATTCCAGTTGCTACTCCGATGAAGAGCTTTCCCAATGGTCACAACAGATTGCTCGGCTAGGGCAAAGCGTTAAAGCCAGCTACATCTACTTTAACAACGATGCTGAGGCATTTGCGGTCAAGAATGCTATGACATTGGAGAATTGCCTAAAGTCGCTCCGCTCCAAATCCTAAATCCCAAGCACCACATACTAAACAAATTCCAAATATCAAAATCCAAATGCTTAAATGCCAAAACTACTTCCTTTCATCCTTTGGGTTTCGATCTTGTCCCGATTAGATCTGGATTGAGCTTTGTCATTTGTCATTGTCTGACGAGTTCTTCTTTAACTTTCTTCGCCAGGGCTAGAGTTATGCCTTCTATCTGGCTGAGTTCTTCCGAGGAAGCTTCCTTGATAGCTTCAATTGAACCAAACTTTTTTAGCAAAGCCTTCTTTCGCCTTGGCCCGATGCCGGGGATACCATCCAGGGCAGACATGATACCTTCCTTATGGCGCAATCTCTGGTGGTAACTTATAGCGAAGCGGTGGGCTTCATCCCTGGCTCTTTGTAGTATATGGAGGGCGGAGGAATCTTTAGCTATATAAGCTGGCCGGTGCTCGCCAGGTACAAATACCTCCTCGTTTTGTTTAGCCAGGCTGACCATGGGGACAGACTCTAGCCCTAATTCTTGCCTCACCTCCAGAGCAGCGTTAAGCTGCCCTCTGCCACCATCAATGAGGACAAGGTCAGGAACTGCCCAGGCATCTTCGCCTGCCAAACCACGTTTAAACCTGCGCCTCAGTATTTCTTGAATCATGGCATAATCATCAGCGCCAGTCACGGTTTTGATGCGGAAACGACGATAATACGGTGGTTTAGGCCGACCCTTCTCCAAAACAACCATGCTACCCACAGCCAAAGCACCCTGAATATTGGAGATATCATAACACTCTATCCTCCGAGGCACTTTAGGCAGTCGCAGTTTGTTTTTTAGCTCTATTAAGGCGGAGCTTATAACCTCTGGTCTCATCTCTTTGGCTCGGGCTAGTTCTAAACCTCTAGCAGCATTTTCGGCTACTGTATCCACCAGTGTTTTTCTAGTTCCCCGCTGTGGCACACGAAGCTCCACCCTGTTCCCTCTTTGCTGCCCAAGCCACTCAGAAAGTATTGCTGGTTCGTCCACCTGGTGCTGAAGCAATATCAACGGTGGTACATATGAAGCTGAGGCATAGTATTGTTTCACAAAACTGGTCATTATTTGCCCGGGAGACTCGTCATGGATGCCCTCCATTATAAAATGGTCTCGACCAATGAGTTTGCTGTTACGAACAAGGAAGAGTTCGACATACGCTTGATTGCCATTCTGCGCCAGAGCAATGATATCTTGTTCCCCACGTAATGTTATAGCAATCCTCTGCCCTTCTATGACTTCTTCTATGGCCTGTATTTGGTCGCGCAGTAAAGCCGCCTTCTCAAATTGAAGCTGCTGTGCTGCGGCTTTCATCCTAGCGTTTAACTCACGAAGAACAAGCTCCTGCTTTCCCTGCAAAAACAAGATGACCTGGTTTATTACTTCACGGTATTCCTGTTTTTCCACCGCTCCAACACACGGACCCAAACAGCGATGAATGTAATAATTGAGACAGGGTCGCTTACTTTTACCATCGATGCGTTTGCTGCAACTGCGAAAAGGGAAGACTTTCTTTATTAACCTCAAAGTTTTGCGTACCGAGCCAGCACTGGCAAAAGGTCCAAAGTATCTAGCCCCGTCTTTTTGAACCCGGCGAGTAATATAGACGCCAGGCCAATCTTCGTTAAGGTTTATTTTCAGGTAGGGGAAAGTCTTGCTGTCTTTAAGGCGCACATTATATCGGGGGACATATTTCTTTACCAAGTTACACTCTAAAATAAGCGCCTCTTGCTCGGAACTGGTAACTACGAACTCGAAATCATGTATTTTCGCCACTAATCGTTGTATCTTTGATGTTAGGCTAGACGGGGCGCCAAAATAACTTCTTACACGACTGTTCAAATTGGCAGCCTTGCCAACGTAGATGACCTTGCCCTCCTTGTCCTTAAACAGATAAACTCCGGGCTTCGCTGGCAAAGCTTTTAATTGTTGTAACTCCATAGCAAATTTATTGTAGCAAGTGACTTGTATAGAGGCAAAAAACCACGCATTATGTTACACTAATAGTCAGCCCGTAATGCCGTATAAGAATCCTCTCTCTTGACAGGCGGGATTTAGGTGAGGATAATATCTCCCTCCAGGAGAGGGATAACTGTTAGGATTTTTGTAGTTGGCTATGACTGAACTAGATATCACTGCCTTCCTTCAACATTTGACACAGGACAAAGGCTATTCCCAGAATACTGTGGCTGCTTATCGCAACGATTTGACTCAAATGGCAGCTTTTATTGCCGCAGAGGAAGCGAAGGGCATATTAGAATCCTATGATGAACTCTTGAAGGGCTATTCACTTAAACTCAGAGAGAAGGGATACTCTGCAGCAACAACCGCCCGCAAGATTGCATCAGCCAGAACATTCTTCAAATTCATGGTTGATTCGGGAAGAGTCAAGGAAAATCCAACACAAAATCTGTCTTCTCCTCAAGTTAGCAGACACCCATTAAACTTCTTATCATCCTCCGAGTATCAAAAGCTGCTTGCCGAGCCAGCAAAGCTATCCACCCCAGAGGCTAAAAGAGATACGGTGATGCTGGAATTGCTCTATGCCACTGGCTTACGCATAAGCGAATTAGTATCATTAAATGTTAAAGATATTGACTTGAAGCAACATTGCGCGCATATTGATGGTAAGAGACAGGTTCCTTTTGACCATAACTTAAGTCAGATTCTAGGAGATTTTCTCAGGAATGCCAGGCTGGATTTATTATACGACGAAAGAGAGGAAGCCCTATTTCTTAACCGACGTGGTAAGAGGCTAACCAGGCAGGGATTCTGGCAGATTATCAAGGATTATGCTTCCAAGGCAGGACTGGGCAACAAAGTCACACCGCAGACCCTGCGACATAGCTTCGCCAGACGCAAATTACAAAGTGGGACTGACCTCCGTCAACTGCAGCAACTTTTGGGTCATGCATATATTTCCAGTACAAAAATTTATGAACGACTCCCTTCGAGGCAAAGAGAATGACGAAAAAATCACGGCGTACTAAAAACAAACACCGGGTCGCAGCGACAAAGGCAGCAGGTGGGCTTTCGCAACAACCAAGGCCACAACCCACCAGTCTACAATCGCCAGCTCGAATACCTCCGACAGCTCAAGACTCGACCGACCGTTACGGATATGTTATATCCGAAGTAAAACGCATCGGCATCATTGCCGGTGCTATAATTCTGGTCCTCATAATATTATCTTTTATTCTTGGTTGACATTCCTAACTGGTATACTGCGGTGGATTTAGAGCGGGCTAGAGAGAATTTATTCAGATATCTTGGCCACGAGATCACAGACAAACGTGTAGTTGAAGCTATGAAGCGTGTTCCTCGTGAAGCCTTCGTACCACCACAGCAATATCATTCTGCTTATGATGACAGGCCCTTAAGCATTGGCTTTGGGCAAACTATCTCCCAACCCTTCATTGTGGCGCTGATGGTACAAGCTTTAGCACTCAGCGGAGATGACAAGGTACTGGAGGTAGGTACGGGAAGCGGCTACGAGGCAGCCATATTAGCTGAGTTAGCGCAGAAGGTGATTACCGTAGAGTGTATACCTGAATTGGCAAAATCAGCTAAGGAAGTCCTGGACAGGCTTGGTTATTCCAACATCGAAGTTCACGTGGCTGGCAGGACTTTGGGTTGGCCAGAGGAAGCCCCCTATGATGCTATTATAGTTTCTGCTGGTGCTCCCACGGTGCCTCAAGTTCTTTTGGAACAACTAGCCTTGAATGGGCGATTGGTGATTCCTGTCGGCTCTCGCTGGCAACAAGAATTACTCAGGGTCACCAAACTAAGGAAAAGGAACAAAATAGAAAACTTAGGTGGCTGCTATTTCGTGCCGCTTATTGGTGAAGGTGCTTGGGAAAAGTAAAGAGATTAAAGAAAAGGAGGTTAAAACTATGGATATACTGGAAATAATAAAAACGAGGCGAAGCATTCGCCATTATGAATCTCAGCCCGTAGAAGAAGATAAGCTTAATACCATACTGGAAGCAGCCCGCTGGGCACCGTCTTGGAGTAATACCCAATGCTGGAGATTCATAGTAGTTAGAGATGAGGCAATAAAATCTCAGTTAGCTGAAACCCTTACACAGTGGAATTCAGCCCGTTCTGCTTCTAGCGTGATACAGGCGCCGGTAGTTATTGCAGCTTGTGCTGAACTAGGAAAGTCTGGCTATAAGGATGGTGTGCTCTGCACAGACAGAGATGATTGGCATGTTTTTGATGTAGCTTTGGCCGTCCAAAACCTCGTCTTAGTTGCTCACTCATTAGGTTTGGGAACGCTACACATTGGTGCCTTTGATGCTGGAGAGGCGGCTCGAATCCTGAAGGTACCGCCGCGAGTGGTCGTGATAGAACTGATTCTCCTCGGTTACCCCAAAAGGGTGGGGAAAACACCACCCAGAAAGGAAATCTCTGAAATAGTATTCTATGAGTCTTACGGGCAAAAATAACGTGCCCCCAAGGGGATTCGAACCCCTGATCTTCAGCTTGAAAGGCTGATGTCCTAGGCCTCTAGACGATAGGGGCAACGCTAAGCATTTTAAGGATAAATAGCTAAATATGCAAGTCCAGATAGCCAGGACTGTCTGCACTGCTTATTTACTGCTCTGAGCAAAGAGAGCAACCCCTCACCTACCCTACGACTCGAAGCGAGAGGAAGAGGGATAGGCGATAAAATAAGTTCTTTGCCCACTTTCGGCTTGCTGGTGACTTGAATATAAGTTATCATGTGACAGTTATTATGCGTCCACAACTGGTAGTCTGAAAGTGTATTAGTATAAATTTCGAAGCGATTTAGTATACTCCCAAGAAGTACCGCGTATGTCAAAAGCAACAAGGCAATCCCTCAAATTAGCTCATATTAGCGTCCGTGGTATTGTTCAGGGTGTCGGCTTCAGGCCTTTCGTCTATGCATTGGCTGTCGAACACAATCTTAAGGGGTGGGTTTACAACACTTCAGAGGATGTCAAGATTGAGGTAGAAGGTGAAGCAGAAGCTCTCAGGCAGTTTGAGCTGAAGCTGCAAAAAAAAGCCCCGCCCCTAGCTCATATCGAGAACATAACTATTGAGTATTACCCACCCTGCGGCTACAAGAACTTTGAAATTCGGCATAGCCAGGCACAAAAAGGGAAATATCAGCTTATCTCTCCAGATATCGCTACTTGCCCGGCTTGCCTTAGCGAGTTGCTAAACCCTAAAGACCGGCGTTACCGCTATCCCTTTACCAACTGTACCAATTGCGGGCCGCGCTTTACCATAATCGAAGCTATGCCCTACGACCGCTCAAAAACAACCATGCGTCACTTCCAGATGTGCCCTCAATGCCAGGCAGAATATAATAATCCTTTGGATCGCCGTTTCCATGCCCAGCCTAATGCCTGCCCGAAATGCGGCCCCCAGGTCGAGTTAGTTGATAACCAGAGCAACCTGATAACCAACTCGAATCCCATAGCCGCTGCCAGTCAGTTCCTCAAAGAAGGGAAAATTGTAGCCATTAAAGGCTTAGGGGGTTTTCTTTTAGCTTGTGACTCCACGATTGATACCGCAGTTAAAACGCTGCGGCAGAGGAAGAAGCGCCCTTCCAAACCGTTTGCCATAATGGTATCAGATATAGGCGAAGCTAAAAGGCATTGCTATATCTCATCAGAGGAGGAAAAATTACTTACTTCACCTCAAAGCCCTATCGTGCTTATGAGGTGGAGAAAGAATTCCTCTGCATCTCGAGAGGTAGCGCCGAATTTACAGTTCTTGGGGGTTATGCTGCCATATACGCCGCTACACCACATACTGCTTAGAGATACAGGCTTGCCTTTGGTAATGACCAGCGGCAATCTCAGTGAAGAGCCTATCGCCAGAGACAATGATGAGTCCTTAAGGAGACTTTCGGGAATTGCAGATTACTTTCTAATCCACAATCGGGACATCTACTCCCGCTATGACGACAGCGTTGCCATAGTGGAAAGGGGGACAAGCCAGCTTATAAGGCGGGCGCGCAGCTACGCCCCCTATCCCATCCACCTCCCATTTAACGCCAGGCAGGTGCTAGGTTGCGGCGCTGAAGAGAAGAATACTTTCTGCCTGACCAAAGATAATTATGCCTTCGTATCTCAACACATCGGCGATATGGAGAATATGGAAACAGTGCAGCACTTTGACAGCACTATATCCCTGTATAAAAGACTTTTCCATATAGAACCTGAAATCATTGCTCATGATCTCCACCCCGATTATCTGGCTACCAGATATGCCCAGGAGTTAGGAAAATCCGGTATAAAGCTTATTCCTGTGCAGCACCACTACGCCCATATCGTCAGTTGCATGGCTGATAACGGACTTGACTCCCCGGTTATAGGAGTGGCCCTCGATGGCACAGGGTTGGGCGTCGATGGAAATATCTGGGGAGGAGAATTCCTGGTAGCCGACTACCGCAATTTCAGAAGAGTAGGACATCTGGAATACCTGCCTTTGCCCGGTGGAGACGCGGCGATAAAACGACCCTACCGCACCGCCATAGCCTATATTCTCACCCTCCTGGGGGAAAATACTCTCAACGCTGTCATTGCGACACTGAACGAAGTGAAGGGAAAGCAATCTCAATCAGCTTCTATCGGGCAAGTTAGTGAAGTCGAAATAGAGGTTATCAAGCGCCAGATAGAAAGAAAGATAAACTCACCGCTTACCTCAAGCATGGGACGCCTTTTTGATGCCATATCAGCCCTGTTAGGAATAAGGGGCGAGATAGATTACGAAGGACAGGCAGCGGTGGAATTGGAAATGGCTGCCTTCTCCTCCGCCATTGCGAAGCCTGTCCCGAGCGGAGCAAGGGAACTCGATGAAGCACTCCGGCAGGCACAGAAAAGCTACCCCTACCGCATAGTGGAAGACAAAGGAGTAAGAATCGTGCGTCTGCAAGACCTGCTCTCAACCGTAATAGAAGACTTACAACAGGGTACCTCGAAGGGAAGGATATCAGTCAAATTTCACAATACCGTAGCTCGGATGGTAAGCGAGATGTGTCGCTTGATAGCCGATGAAACCGGCATCAATCATGTAGCCTTAAGTGGCGGCGTATTCCAGAATCGCTTGCTACTGAGAAAAACGGTCAGCTTACTAGAAAGCAGCGGTTTCCAGGTCTTTACGCACAGGCAAGTACCCTGTAACGACGGCGGTATCTCCCTGGGGCAAGCCGTCATCGCCAATTTCATGTAATCCGGCTTTCTGCGGTTGCCCGACGAAATCGGAGACTCCTCTATCACTCTGAGTCCTGATTTATCGGGACGAAGCAGTCCTCGGTGGAGAAATAGAATCGCCCCCATTTTAGCCAGCCTGCCAGCTCAGAAAAGGATAGGTCACTGCACTCACGATATTCCAGATATAGTCGGAGTTGGTCTGGCCAGAAGCAACCGCTGTTATATTCCACGCCGCGGCTGTGAAGGTTGCGATGTCCATCATCTCTGCGGTAGTCTTGCCTGTCCCACCAGCTGAAGCACTTTGTCCGCTGGTTTCTGTATCCCAGAAGGAATTGCTCACGGTGCCATCATTCCATCCCACCAGACCGCCAACATCTGAATTGCCAATCACACCGCCTGTGGAATAGGAATTGCTTACAGTGCCGTCATTACCTCCCACCAGTCCGCCAACATGTGAATCCCCAGTCACGTTGCCTGTGGAATAGGAGTCGCTTACAGTGCCGGCATTGCCTCCCACCAATCCGCCAACATGTGAATCCCCAGTCACGTTGCCTGTGGAATAGGAATTGTTTACAGTACCACCAGTACCACCACTACCTCCAACCAGTCCACCAACATATCCCTCGCCAGTTACGTTGCCACTGGAACTGGAGTTGCTCACAATGCCATAGTGTGTTCCCACCAGATTGCCAACATACCACTGGCCAGTCACATCAGCATTCACTACGGTGATATTTTGGATGACTCCCCCTTCGCCAACAGCACCGAAAAGCGCCACATCTCTTTCGGCAGGGCGGTTGATAAATAGGTCGCGCACTTCGTATCCTTGACCATCGAAAGTCCCGGTAAATGGGTTAGCAGGAGTTCCAATTGGCTGCCAGCCCTGTCCCTCATTGGCTATCGGGCTCACCAGTTCCTCATAACCGGGAGTAGTGGAATCAAGGTCGTTCATCAGGCGGGGATGGCCGCTCAAGTTGCTCCTGATAGCATCCAAATCATACCAAGTCCGTATTTCTGCCTTTTGAGAAAATGGGCTACAGCCTGCCATCCCGGCAACTAAAGCCATCGTAATCAAAAAGATGCTGCCCCTTGCCACATAGTTTCTTAATTTTCCCAACATCTCCAGCTCCTAACCTAACGGGATAAATTCTTTTTTATTAAAATCTTGATAATTAATAATATATTACAATTTATTGTCAAGAAAATCGATTTTGGGTGTGCATCAATTGAGATATCGCTCCACTGGTGAGTCTATTTCCCTTGCCGTATATAGAGAAACATAAGCAGGGCAGCAATGCTTTTGGCATCGCAGATTTCACCCGAGGCAATAAGCCGGGGTATCTCATCCCGGGAAACACGGACAAGCCCGATATCTTCAGTATCCTCAGCCACAAGACGAGAGGGCACCAAGTCATTAGCCAAAAAGCAATGGAGATACTCTGTGCCATAGCCCGGGACGGTATAAAAGCCGCCCAATTTGTCTATTTTCCGGGGTAGATAGCCAACTTCTTCCTGCAATTCACGTCGCACAGAGTCAATGGGCTCCTCACCAGGGTCAACACCACCAGCCGGTATCTCCAGAAGAAACCTGCCCACGGGATAGCGGAATTGGCGAACCAGAAGAACATTATCTTGCTCATCCAGAGCCACCACAGCTATACAATCGCTGTGCTCCACTACGTCTCTGGTGGTCTCTTTACCATTGGCTTTCTCCACGGTGTCAACACGTATATTTACCGCTTGCCCCCGGTAAATCTGCTGGCTAGCTATCTTCTTTTCCGGCTTCACCATACTTTAATTACATTCACTTTTCATTCTGAGCGAAGTGAAGAATCTCAGAGATTCTTCGTCGCCAAATCCCTTTGGACTCCTCAGAATGACATTACTAAACGCTCTCAATATACTCTTGCCGAGCTTCAAAGGTAGCGAATAAGAGCGACCTCATCGCAGTTGGGAAACTTGGGACAGCGATAACATTCCGCCCATACCTTTTGGGGCAACTCCGCTTTGTCGATTAGCTGAAAGCCATGCCTTTCGAAAAAACCAGGCTTGCGAACGAGACAAAAAACCCTGGGTATACCCAACTCCTTAGCCTCTTTGAGACAGGCCTGGATAAGCAAAGAACCGATCCTCTGGTTCTGTTCCTGTTCAGCGACAGCCAGAGACCTGATTTCAGCTAAATCAACCCAGGCAACATGCAATGCAGCACAAGCGACAACCCTATCTCCCTCTTTGGCTACAAAGTAATCTCTGATACCCTCATATATATCAGCTAAGGCACGAGGTAACAACTCTCCTTTATCAGCAAAATAACTGATCATCCGATGCATGGAATTAGCATCGCTTACCTTTGCCTTTTCAATTTTTATATCAGCTTTCAATTCTTCCTCCTCCCAGTTTTTGCCACAGCGAATTATAGAAGTATGTTGGCTCGTGAATTCTTAAAAAGCGAGCTATGTGAGGGCTGAGCTTCACTCTGACATTTTGCCCGTCTGATAATGGCAATTCAACTTGTCCATCAATGCTAAGTACAACCTTATCTCTCGTGGCAACCTTCAAATCAACTATGCTCTGTGGAGACAGTACTAAGGTATAGCTCAATCCCAGATGGCAGGATATTGGTTGAAGGACGATTTCCCTGGATTGGGGATACAGAATCGGTCCACCAGAGGCCAGAGAATAGCTGGTGCTCCCAGTAGCGGTGGCTACAATGACGCCATCAGCACGGTAAGTAGTTAACACTGCACCATCAATTTCTGCTTCGATATTGGCCAGCCGAACCGCAACACTTCGTAGCACGACATCGTTTAAAGCATGGAAGCTCTTATAGCCAATCTGAGCCTCGAGCATAGCTCTTTCCTCGATCCAGCCTGCTCCCTCGAGCAAATCAGGTAAATTAGACAAGACTTCATTGCCATCTATTTCTGTAATAAATCCCAGCCTGCCCAGGTTTATACCTAAAATGGGCACGGCTAGGGGAGTTACAATTCGGACAGTACGGAGGATAGTGCCATCCCCACCAATACTGAGAATTAACTCCGTGCCCACCACCTTGGTTTTAGCTTCATCTTCCTCCCAAGCTGAACATCGCCACGAAATGACTCCCTGAGAGGATAGCAACTCTTCCAGCTTCTCAGCTAGGCTTCGGGCTTTCTCCCGTAGTGGGTGATACAGAATACCAATACGCTTCACAGGTGAGCGAAGTGTAGCACTGGTAAATTCTGACTGTCAAACCATTTAACATATCCGGGGTAGCAATTCCCCGGACAACATATCCACGATTCGGGAGGGGCCGAGCTTGGTTTTCATTACTACCCTCCCCGGATGCTCTTTGGTTACCTCGCCGATGATAGCAGCATCTCTACCATAGTTATTTTTTTTCATGCGGGTAAGAATCTTATTGGCATCGGCGGGATCAACTACAGCTACCATCTTACCTTCATTTGCCACATAAATGGGATCCAGTCCCAGGAGTTCGCAGGCAGCTTTAACCTCCTCCCTCACAGGTATCTTAGCCTCTTCTACCACAATACCCACATTCGATTGCCACGCCAATTCGTTGAGCGTAGTCGCCAACCCTCCCCTGGTGGGGTCACGCAGACAATGAACATTGGACGAGACCTCCAGCATCTGAGACACCAGTTTGCTCAATGGAGCACAGTCGCTTTCCAAAGCCATGGAGAACTTCAATCCCTCACGCTGACTCATTATAGCAATGCCGTGGTCGCCAATGGTGCCACTCAACAGGACTTTGTCTCCAACTCTGGCATTAGCTCCCGAAATATCAACTCCGGCAGAGATTATTCCTACTCCTGAGGTGGTGATAAACAACTTGTCAGCTTGCCCTCGGTTTACTACCTTGGTATCCCCGGCGATTATACTTACCTCGGCTTCTTCAGCAGCTTTCTTTACTGATTGCACTACCTGCTCAAGCTCACTTAAGAGGAAACCCTCTTCTATGATTGCTGAGAGACTCAAATATAGAGGTCTGGCTCCATTCATAGCTAAGTCGTTCACTGTGCCACAAACGGCTAGCTTGCCTATATCCCCGCCGGGGAAAAATATGGGATTTACCACATAGCTATCAGTGGTGAAAGCCAGACGTCCGCTGGCTTCGAAAACAGCTGAATCATCTAATTTATTCAACGCCGGATTAGCCAGGAAGGGAAGAAATTTTTTCTCCACCAATTCGTGGCTCAACTTGCCACCGCTGCCATGAGCTAAAAGAACGCTCTCATCCATAAGACCGCTCCAAACAGTTTAGTTTCTCTATAAGTTCCATCTTAAAATCAGGCTCTCGCCTTCATAACTCCCCCGGCCCCTCTTATCTTAAGAGGGGCATTCTTAGCTCTTAACATAGATATTATCTATCTCCGTGTTCCCCTTAAGACAAGGATTCCCTCCTTCTCCTCCTTAAGGTAAGGGGAAGAAAAAGGAGGCTATGAATGTTTCTCAACCTCCCCTTCAATTTAAGCCTGCTCCATATCTACCCTAAGTGCCTCACAAATTTTCTGGAGTCCTGTATTGATAATAGGCAGCGCAAGCACCTTCGCTTGAGACCATGCAGGGACCGACAGGATTTTTCGGGGTACAGACCTCTCCAAACAATTTACACTCGAGAGGTATGACTGCACCCCGGATTATGTCCCCACACCGGCACCCCTTAGGCTCTCTTGCTGGTTTCAAACTCACTGGAAAAGCCTTGTCAGCGTCAAATCGCTCGTATTTCCCTCTCACCTTCAAGCCACTTTGAGGAACAATGCCAATCCCTCGCCAATTAGCCTCACCGACCTCAAAAACTTCCTCCATCAGTTGCCTGGCTTTCACATTTCCCTCTGGCTTTACTCCTCGGGAATAAGCTATTTCCACTTTGGGTTCACATCTTTCAATTTGTTCCGCCAGCTTATCTATGCATAACAAGATATCTACTGGCTCAAATCCCGAGATTACACAAGCAACTCCATAATCTCTGGGAATAAATTCATAGGGATGAGAACCAATTATAACACTAACATGCCCAGGACAGATGATACCATCCAGTTTCACCTCACCTGAGTCAAGCAGTGCCTTTATCACCGGCGGGGTCAGCTTGTTGAGGGATAAAACGCGAAAGTTTTCTATTTTCTCCTGCTGGGCTTTAAGTATAGAAGCAGCTATGGTCGGCGCCGTGGTCTCAAAGCCAATGCCGATGAAGATGACTGCCTTCTCAGGATTGGCTTTGGCTATCTCTACAGCATCTATGGTGGAATATACAATTCGGACATCCGCGCCCTCAGCTTTCGCCTGCTGCAGGCTCGAATAGCTGCCGGGAACTCTTATCATATCCCCAAAAGTAGTGATGATGACGTTGGGCAGATGTGCCAGAGCGATGGCTTTGTCCAGGTCGGCAGTGGCGGTAACACATACAGGGCAGCCTGGCCCCGACTTCATTTCCACCGTTTTGGGGACTAACTGGCGAATTCCGTATCTCAATATGGCATGCGTATGCCCACCACAAAATTCCATTAGTCTTATGGTTTTGGTGGAGCGCTGGGCAATTTTATATGCTAGTCCCTTGGCTAGCTTGCTGTCTTGATACTCGTCAATGAACTTCACTTAGACTTGCTATCTCTTCTAGGAGCTTCAGAGTCTCTTTCGCTTCAGCTTCGTCTATAACACCTATAGCATATCCCGTGTGGAGCAACACGTAGTCCCCCACCTTCGCCTCCGGAGTAAAGGCAATGTTAACCCGCCGCCTCACCCCGGCGACTTCGGTTTCGGCCTCATCCCCGTCTATAGAAACAACCTTCACAGGCACTGCTAAACACATGACATCCTGTATTTTAGCCCAAATCCGCCCATAATACAATCAAAAAGGGCTTAGCTCTATCCCGATTAAATTGGGCAATCTTGAGAAACCAAGCCGGAACATAGTGGTTATATATGGTTCACCTCTTGGCGGATAGGGTACAAGGAGAAAAAATAGAGTTGCCCCTTTTCTGCTTCTGATGCAGTGTAGTGGGGGAGTTCATCTCTGCCTCATCCCGAACAATTTTGAATTTGAAATTTAGAATTTGTTTAGCCCTGTCCTGAGCGAATTCGCAGAAATTTAGTACCATTGACCCACTCTTTCAACATGAAAGAGTGGGTCAATGGTACTAACTGAATATTACCAATAGGCGATTGACGAATGAGGGGCTACACTATACAATATATAGTACACCGGCTAAATCTAAAACCGAAAAAGTGTTTGAAAATGTAGTTACCCAATTTATTGGTTGGACAGAGCCTGATAAATGAGCCAACTACAAATACAAACTTTGGAGGTGAAAAATTCTAAGGATAGCCAGGGCAAAAGAAGAGGGGCAGCTGTTATTCTGAAATAAAGCCTCAGGATAAATTCTTTAACTCCGAGCTAACCCTCAATCAATTATCATGAAAGGAATAGACCAATGAGCAGTATAAGATAAATAAAGCAAAGAATGTACTTAGGAGGCTAGAATGTGAAGACACAGATTGTCGAACTTGGAAAGCTAGTGCCTCTGACACCGGTCAAGGGGGCAGAGGCACAGCTAAAGGGGCTCACGATAGAAACCCTCTAGCTGTTTCTTATTGTAACGACACTGAACTCCGTTGTCAAGTCCCATTCCCAGATGACCAATTCCCAAACGAACAAGACAAATCTGAGTCTAAAACTGGTAAAGAAGGGAGGCGAAAAAGAATGAAAAGATGTGTGAGTAAAGTCAGCCGACAGTTTTGTCATGGAGCGAAGGGCTCCATTGAGCTTGGGATGCTGGTTGAGTTGATGACTCAGCTGCTGGTCGGGCTGCTGGTGCTGTCTGTCACTCTGGTATCTGCGGCGTCAGCAGTGATTCCTCAAATCGCTGAGTTGGTAAGCGGTGATTCTGGGCAGGAGGCAGCCGTAGAATTACAAATGGTGGAAGTAGCGGTGGCAGCCTACCAGGTTGACCATGATGGAGACTTGCCCACTGTTGAAGGTTTCCCGCTTGCTAGTGAGCTTGATGAATACATCCCCGGTGGTGTAGCTGCTCTGAAGGGCACCTATACTCTCGATGGCACTACTGGCGAGGTAACCCAGACTTCCTATCCGGAGCTTAATGCCTTTTTAAGTGACTTTACACTGCTTGATAGTCTGGGCTAAGGCCAAACCGAAGATGGAGAAGGCTCACCGGCGGGATTGGAGCAAAACAATCTCGCCGGTGAGCCTTTTTGTTTTCTGGGAAATACTATATCCTATATTTCTAAATGCCAAACAATATCAAAGCAATAATAACAACCACAATGGGTTGGGACAAGTCCGCCTCTACGGGATTGTTTCACTACGCCTGCGATGACACCCCTATGTGTCACTGCGAGGCTGACGAAGTCAGCCGAAGCAATCTCGTGGATGGGAATAACGTTACCACCTTCCCTCACATTAACAACCGAACCATTGCTAAGTAACCCCAAAAAAGACATCCCAATTGACGCTATCCAGGTATTGTGTTATGTTATGCGACATCATTCATTTTTAGGTGCATAAGTTAAATGCGAAGCGACATGGTGAAGAAGGGAATCGAGCGGGCGCCCCACAGGTCACTGTTGCGGGCTGTAAGTTGCTCTTCAGATGACTGGGACAAGCCATTTATTGGAGTAATCAATAGCTTTAGCGAGATTGTTCCCGGGCATATTCATTTGCAAACAATTGCCAGGGCGGTGAAAGAGGGTATCCGCAGTGGGGGCGGGGTGCCTTTTGAGGTCAATACCATAGCTGTTTGCGATGGTATAGCTATGAACCATCCGGGAATGAAATACAGCCTGCCCAGCCGGGAGCTCATTGCTGACTCGGTGGAAATCTTGGCTCAAGCCCATGCCTTCGATGCCCTGGTATTCATCCCAAACTGCGATAAGGTCGTGCCTGGGATGCTGATGGCTGCGGTCAGACTTAATTTACCCTCTGTCTTTGTTAGTGGTGGCCCTATGCTAGCTGGGAAGCTTGTCCAGGAAAACGCTGCCAGGGCTGTTGACCTTATCACGGTCTTTCAAGCGGTAGGCAAGGTGGCCAAAGGCATGATGACCCACAATGAGTTGCAAGAACTGGAAATGGTCGCCTGTCCTGGTTGTGGAAGCTGTGCCGGGATGTTCACCGCCAATACTATGAATTGCCTCAGCGAAGCACTGGGGATAGCCTTGCCGGGTAATGGCACGATACTCGCAGTGGAAGCACGGCGCAGGCAACTAGCTTACAAAGCTGGGCAGCAGGTGATGGAAGTTTTAGCCAAAGATATTCGACCCAAAGATGTTATCACCAGGGATTCTCTGTACAATGCCTTTGCTGTGGACATGGCTCTGGGTGGCAGCACAAACTCTGTGTTGCATCTTACTGCTATAGCACATGAGGCTGGGATAGATTTTCCCTTGTCCCTGATAAACGAGATTAGCGACTCCGTCCCTCATATCTGCAAATTAAGCCCGGCGAGCGACTATCACATTGAGGACCTGGACTTAGCGGGTGGCATTCCTGCCATAATGCATGAACTATCGGGATTGCTGAAGCTTAAGGCAAACACTATTTTAGGCAAGCCAATAGGCGACATTGCAAAGAGGACCGAAGTTAAGAATAGAGAAGTGATTCGCCCTCTGACACAACCATATGCCCACACTGGTGGTATTAGCATATTATTTGGCAATTTGGCGCCATCTGGCGCCGTAGTCAAAAGCGCTGCAGTAGCTCCTGAGATGTTAGTTCACCAGGGTCCAGCAAGGGTTTTCAATAGCGAGGAGGAAGCTACAGCAAAGATAATGAAAGGCGAATTTAAGTCAGGCGAAGTGATCGTCATCCGCTACGAAGGACCCAAGGGCGGGCCAGGAATGCGGGAGATGTTAACAGCTACTTCTCTCCTCAGCGGTATGGGCATGGACAAAGAGGTGGCTCTTATTACAGACGGACGCTTTTCCGGAGGCACACGAGGAGCAGCCATTGGCCATGTCTCTCCTGAGGCGGCAGAGAAAGGTCCTATAGCTGCTTTACAAGACGGCGATGTAGTTAAGATAAACATACCTGACCACAAATTGGAAGTGGAATTAAGCCAAAAAGAACTGGAACAACGGCTGACTTCACTGCCTCCCTTTGAACCCAAGATCAAGACTGGCTACCTTAAGAGATATAGTGATAAAGTAAGCTCGGCCAGCACTGGTGCGGTGTTTGCTGAGTAAGGAGCTATTCTATGAAGAAAACTGGCGCTCAGATTCTCTGTGAGAGTTTAATTAAAGAAGGGGTAGAGGTGATTTTTGGCATTCTCGGTGGTGCCGTCTTGCCAATATATGATGCCTTCCCCCAGTATCCGAAGCTCCGGCATATACTGGTTCGCCATGAGCAGGGAGCAGCTCATGCTGCCGATGGATATGCTCGGGTTACACATAAAGCAGGAGTATGTATTGCTACCTCAGGACCTGGAGCTACTAATCTGGTTACCGGCATTGCCAATGCTTATATGGATTCAGTTCCCATGATAGCTATAACTGGCCAGGTGGCCAGACCTGTTATTGGCAAGGATGCTTTTCAGGAGACGGATATCACAGGCATTACCCTTCCAATTACCAAACATAACTATCTTGTTAACGACGTTGCTGAGCTGGCTGAAACGATTAAAGAAGCTTTTCACATTGCCCAGACAGGGAGGCCGGGACCCGTGCTTATTGACATACCACGGGATGTCCAGCAGGAGCAAGGGGACTTTGTTTATCCCGATAAGCTTGATTTGCCTGGCTATAGGATACCTTCTCGCGGTCACCCAGCTCAAATTAAGAAAGCAGCAAAGCTCATTAATGAAGCTGCGCAGCCTGTTATCATCGCTGGCAGGGGGATAATTATTTCCCAAGCCTACGACGAGTTTAAAGAATTTGCTGAGAAGGCTCAAATACCAGTGGCTCATACCCTCCTTGGTCTGGGCTCCTTCCCTGGAAACCATATACTCGATTTGGGCATGCTAGGGATGCACGGCGCACCTTGCGCCAATATGGCAGTGCAAAACGCCGACCTTCTAATTGCTATTGGTATGAGATTTGATGACCGAGCTACAGGAAATACCAGGGAGTTCGCTCCCAATGCCCGCATTATTCACATAGATATAGACCCTGCAGAGATTGGGAAAAATATACCTACAGATGTTCCGGTAGTCGGGGATGTAAAAAGCGTGCTCACAGCTCTGAATGCACAGATTGAGAGAGGAGAACATGTGGATTGGCTTTCTAAAATAGAACAGTGGAGGTATGAGCATCCATCGCTGGAAATCAGGCAAAGTGATGAGCTTCTGCCTCAATACATTATTCACCAGATCTGCGAGGCCACCAACGGTGATGCTTTTGTAGTCACCGGGGTGGGACAGAATCAAATGTGGGCGGCGCGATATTTCGTTTATACCAATCCCAACAGTCTTATTTCCGCAGGGGGGTTGGGGCCCATGGGGTTTGAACTACCGGCGGCTATAGGAGTTAAAATCGGTCGTCCCGGCGAGGTGGTATGGTGTGTTGCCGGCGACGGCGGATTTCAAATGACTATCCAGGAATTAGCTACCATTACACAGGAAAATATCGCTGTAAAAATAGCTATCCTAGACAATGGGTATTTAGGCATGGTAAGACAGTGGCAAGAGCTATTCTATGAACGACGCTACGTGGCCACGAAACTTTGGAATCCCGATTTTGTCAAAATTGCTGAGGCTTACGATATCCCCGGTCTTCGGGTGACACGGAGGGAGGAAGTTATCCCAGCAATACAAAAGGCCATGGAGTATCCCGGACCTTTTCTCATTGACTTTCTTATTGAGCCCGAGGAGAACATCTATCCCATAGTGCCACCAGGAGAAAGCCTGGCCAGATTCTATGAGCCATCAAAGCCGGAAGTATCAGGGGGGCAAATTCTAAGTACAAAGCACGAAATGCTAAACAATATTAAAACCCAAAACTCCAATGATCAAAAGATGAGGGTTTTGAACTTGGAAATTTGAATTTGTTTAGAGTTTAGAGATTAGGATTTGGAATTTATCTATTGGGGGACAAATTGGCTAATACAAAACACACTTTGGTAGCTTTAGTGGAGGATAAACCGGGTGTACTTAATAGAATAGCCAGTTTATTTCGACGACGCAACTTCAATATCCAAAGCCTGGCTGTTGGGAGTAGCGAACATCCCGGCTTATCTCGCATGACCATTGTCGTTGGCGGGGATATTGCTCAAGTAGAGCAGGTGAGAAAGCAACTGGAAAAACTTATCAATGTGGTTAAAGTCACCGATATAACTGAAGAAGATATGGTGAGCAGGGAGTTGGCCTTAATTAAGGTAAAGGCTACCACCACGACAAGAAGCGAGATAATGCAAATCGTGGGTATTTTTCGGGCTAATATAGTAGATGTCGGTCCGAATTCACTGACGGTAGAAGTGACTGGCGATGAGGATAAGGTAAATTCTCTGCTGGGGCTCCTGCACGATTTTGGTGTTAAAGAGCTTTCACGGACTGGTAGGATAGCCTTGACTCGGGGAAGCAATCCTTTTTAAATAAGGAAGAGCCACTGAATGAGGCCCTTTTTTGTATTTTAAATCTTGTGTCCCATTTTTAAGGGCTTTCTGTGTTTAAGATAAATGACTACTTAGTCAGCCCAGTTGCGGTCAAAAAAGGCGATTTTGCATTTGTTTTCACTGCTTTTCATCAATATAAACCGACACATCTGCTATAATACCTGCTTAGTGTGGGAGAGGTAGTTCTATAAACATTCCACTAAATCTGATTACAGAATCGAGGCATTGCTGGGTGTTTGCGGTACATGTAGAAAAGCTAGTCAAGATATATGACAACCGACGGGTGCTTGACGGAGTTAACCTTGATGTGCCAGAAGGCGAGTTCTATGCCCTGATGGGGCCCAATGGTTCGGGCAAGACTACACTGGCTTCAATAATTGCTGCAGTGAAGACGCAAGATAGCGGCATTGTTGAAGTCTATAAAAATAAGCCGGCACAAGCTAAGGAATTCATAGGATATGTACCCTAGGAAAATTTCTCTTCGCCCAAGCTTTCAGGAGGAGAAAACTTGATGTATTTCGCCAATCTCCTGGGATATTCCCGGCGCCAAGCAAATCAACTGGTGGTTGAAATGCTTCAAAACGTTGGGCTTTCTGAAGGATCGGATAAGAGAGTAGCCAAGTATTCTGGCGGGATGAGGAAAAGGTTAGAAATTGCCACAGCAATTTTCCCTGGCATAAAGGTACTTATCCTGGATGAGCCGACCACTGGTCTCGACCCCACTGCCCGAAGAGCCTTTTTCAACATGATACAAGAGATTATGGATAAGAAAACCAGTATTATCTTGATTACTCATATCGGGAGCGATGCCGAGCTAGCCTCAAGAGTGGGTTTAATGGACAACGGCAAAATGATAGCCGAAGGCACTCCTGATGAGCTCAAGAGGAAACATGCTGTCGAGGATGCGATAACCGTGGAGACAGCCATGAAGAGTGATAGTGTGGTCTCAGTTTTAAAGGATTATAGCATCAATGGAAAGGTAACGGAGTCAGAAGTCGGCTACAAAATCTACTCGCGAAATGGAGACAAAATACTGGCCGATATGGTAAGGAGCCTTGACCAAGCCGGCCAGAGAGTGATGCGTATCGAAATGGCGCGGCCCACCCTCGAAGACGTTTTCTTCAGACTTACTGAAAGGCACTTGCAGGAGGCAATCGAATAAGTGAGGCAGATATCTGCAGGCTATACCAAGGCAATCAAGGAGCTACTCAGGGAGAAGGCGGCACTGTTTTGGACCATAGCCTGGCCGATAATCTGGGTACTCATTGGAAGCTTCTCATTTACGGGTAGCGCCCCACAAGGAGTGATTCCTTATATCAAGGGTTCTATTGCAATTTCAATGATGGTTTTCGCGCTGATGATAGCCGGCATGTCTAACCTTCCTGCCAGTATCGCTGGTGACAGGGCCAATGGCTTGCTTGCCAAGCTGAAATCAATGCCCATAAAACCTTACAAAGATTTCCTCGGCAGAATCTCTGCCGTTATTACCCTTTCTTTACTGGCAGCAGCTCTGGTTATAGTAATTGGTATCGCAGTCGGTGCACGTTTCACAGGAACTGGAATCGAGATTCTACAGGCGATTGGCTTCGTCTTTCTGGTAATCTGTGCCTCTGCTGGAGTTGGGCTTATAGCCGGCACATTGATTAAGAATCTTCAGGGTGCAATTAGGACAGGCGTCGGCATTGCAGTAATAACATCCGCCATATCGGGCCTTTTTGCTCCGTACGAGGTTCTACCGGTGCCACTGCAGGTATTTTCTCGAGTCTATCCTATTTCCCCAGCACAGGCATCAATTGTACACTTACTGGCCGGACCAGATATGGTTGCGTATAATCCTTTAGCTTCCGGACAGATAACTCTCACTATAGCTCTTTCTTTTGCATTTCTCTTTGCCGGTACAGTTTTATACTCAAGGCTCGGCTGGAAGCTTGATTGAATTATAATCCTGCTCTTTGTTATATTAGTTAGGATTTTGTAAAGGAGGTATTATGGCTAAAATTTATTACGACAAGGATGCGGACCTGAATTTGCTCAAAGGAAAGACAATTGGCATTATTGGTTTTGGGAGCCAGGGACACGCCCATGCCCAGAATCTAAGGGACAGTGGCTGCCAAGTCATTGTTGCTGAATTACCAGGCACTAAAGTCTGGGAGACGGCAAAGAAAGCTGGTTTTGAAGTAGCCACTGCCTCTGAAGTAGCCAAGAAGGCAAATATAATTGTTATGCTAGCTCCGGATACTTTGCAGCCCAGAATCTATCGGGAGTCAATCGAAAAGGAAATGGGCCCTGGCAAGACCTTGATGTTTGCTCACGGTTTTAGTATCCACTTTTCCCAAATAGTGCCCCCGGTCGAAGTTGATATAAGCATGATAGCACCCAAATGCCCCGGACATATACTCAGAAAGCTTTATGCTGAGGGTTCAGGAGCCCCGGCCCTGGTAGCTGTCCAGCAAGATGCCTCTGGCAAAGCAAAGGATATGGCTCTGGCCTATGCCAAGGGCATTGGTTGCACTAGAGCTGGAGTTCTAGAAACCACCTTCGCCGAAGAGACTGAAACCGACCTTTTCGGCGAGCAAGCAGTTCTTTGTGGTGGAATCTCCTCCCTGATAAAAGCTGGCTTTGAAACATTGGTAGAGGCTGGCTATCAACCGGAGATCGCCTATTTCGAGGTTTGCCACGAGTTAAAGCTCATTATCGACCTGATTTATCAAGGTGGTTTGAGTTACATGCGCTATTCTATAAGTGATACAGCAGAGTACGGAGATTATACGCGGGGCCCACGAGTCATTGACGATTTAGTCAGGGAAGAAATGGAGCAAATTTTAGCAGAAATTCAGAATGGCAGTTTTGCCACGGAATGGGTTTTGGAAAACCAAGCTGGCCGCCCCAGCTTCAATGCTATAAGGCGGATGGAAGCTGCCCATCCTATTGAAGTTGTAGGTAAAAAATTAAGAGATATGATGCCCTGGCTGAAGGGCTAGGTATTATGAGAAAAGCTTGCTCCTGATATACCACCGTAAGCTCTAAATTTTTATAAAACCTGGCAGTACTCTGCTGGCGCACATGTTACCCTGCTTCAACAGATCTGCTCACTCTATCAGCTCATAATTATCTTGCTAAGAAGGGGGAAAGCAACGAAAATGAGCAGGATAAATATAATCAAAGTCGTTATTCCCTGTGCACTCGGGATGACAACAATTGCCGTCGCCCCTTTTAACTTGGGAATTGCCCCTCATCCGAAATTTGAAGCTGCCGAGCATGCCAGGATTTCGGCAAATGATAGCATTTAAATAGCGAGACAAAGAGCTCAAAGTGATAATCAACATTGATAAACAACTCCGGTGGGTTAGCTATTTGTAGAAAAACCATAAGCTGGGTAGAAAGTTTGACGTAGATGCTGAGTGCAGGGTAAACCTGCCCGGGATGAAGGCTGTTATTCTGGCTGATGGGGAAGCGACCAGACTGCAATCCCTTACGTGCAACACCCCAAAAATCATGGTCTCCGCGTTGAATCGACCTTTCTTCGAACACCTTATCGCCTATCTCAAAAAGCACAATATCACCGACATAATCCTCGCGGTAGGCAAGATGTCTTAGCAGATCGAGCATTATTGCGGCAATGGCACCAAGTTCGGTGTCAGTTTAGCTTACTCGACAGAAGATTTCCCCATGGGAACAGCAGGAACAGTGAAAATTGCGAAAGGTTCCTGGACGATTCCTTCATTGTTTTTAACGAAGATATTTTCACAAACATTGACCTGAGCACGATGATACAATTGCACCGCCAGAATAAAGCCACAGCCAGCCTGGCTTTGACCCCTGCGGACGATCCTACTATTTATGGAGTAGTGGAGACAGATAGCCGGGGCATTGTCAAACGCTTTATCGAGAAGCCAAGTCGGGACAAGGTAACTACCAATATGATTAATGCTGACATCTATATCTTGGAACCTGAAATCTTGAGTTACATCACCCCCAACATATTCTCCATTTTGAGCGTGATGTTTTTCCACCGCTTTTAGACAGAGGACAGGCCATATATGGCTACCCATCCCAAAATTACTGGATTGATATTGGCACTCCAGATAAATATTTGAGATTACAGCACGATTTGCTCTGGCACCCCGACTTGGTCGGAGTAGGTAATAAGGATACTGAATTTGAAGGTGCGAGTTTTACTCACTCCTTGGCTAAGATTGAGGGCCAGTAATAGTCGGCAAAGCTTGCTTCATTGACAGGAATTCCATAATAAGGGGACCAGCCATCCTGGGAGCAGGGTGTCGTGTAGAAGAAGACGCAGTATTAGAAGGGGTGATATTGTGGCAGGATTGTAAAATTGGCAAAGGAGCCAAGCTGAGAAACTGCCTGGTTGCCTCCCGTCGCCATATCGGTGAGGAGAGCGAAGTTATGGATGGCTGCATTCTAGGGGACGATGTGCTGATTGGTAAAGGGAATAAGCTATCTAATGGAATCAAGATTTGGTCAGGTAAAGCTATCGAGTCTGCTACGATTTCGTTCTAAATAGACAAGCCCCACTTCTCCTTTCGCTCAATTGCCCATCGTGCTTCGAGAGAATCAGGACATAGCCCGCGTTCTCTCACGCCAGGCAGAGGATTTGAGCCCCACCGACAATGCCACACCCGACCAGGTCTTGACAACCCCTAGGATTGTAGCACAATAGTACTATAAGAGGCGGAATATAGGATATAAGGCTGGTGGTCAAGTGTATACGCGAAGGGGTTGTGGTAGTTCGAGCTACAGTCAGTCCATAATATGTAAATATGTAATTATGTGAACTGCGCTCTTTTCCCTCGCCATAGTAAAAATCAACCCACCCTTCCGAAATTGAGGTTGTTCAGAAAAGTGCAACGCACTACGCTCCCCATTCACCATTGCGAGCCCCGACTTTTCGGGACAAAGCAATCCCATAAGGGATATGAGCCTGATAGGTTGGCAATTTATTCCTCGCTAAAAAGAGGCGACATATAGAGTGTCACCCAACGAAGGAGGTGAAACGTGAAGATAATGATTAGCTCGAGGAGGAATCATCGCACGAGAATAGTTTGTATCTTCTTAATCGCGGTAGCCTTAATTGCAGTGATGGCAGGCTGTAATGCTACCCAGTACGAAATCACCATGGCAGTGAACCCTGAGGAAGGGAGAACAGCAATTGACCTGACCGGCGCTTCACCTTACGAAGCAGGTGCAAAAGTTACTATAAAAGCAGAGGCCAACCTGAGCTACCGGTTTGTCAAGTGGACGGTGCCGGCAGGCACATTCGATGATGAAGAGGCAACAGAGACTACCTTCACCATGCCGGCTCGAGATGTCACCGTCACCGCTAATTTTGAGCTTGTTCCCCCTGACCACTACAAGTTCTACGAAGTGGGCGGAGAGAAAGTGCCGATAGGGGAGGAGGTGCAACTGGTAGACCAGTTCGGAACTTCCAACGCAACGGTGGAGGCAGCCACATACTTCGGCAATCCTGTCGAGAAGATACATGGTGATATGAAGGCCCCGATTGCGGACGAGAACCGCCACTACACCCTGTACGAACTATTGCTCGAAAGAGAGCCTGAGTCGTGGACAGTGACGGTCAACAACCAGTTTCAGGACGATGTGGAGCTGACAGTGTTCGGTCCCTTATACTTGGCTGTGCCAACACAGAAGGAAGACCACGAAGCGCCTGTGTGTCTCAACCACTACCTGGTCTACAAGGCTTATGGACCGATGGTGAATGACGAGGTTGTGCTCAGCGACCAATTCATCGAGGATGAGCCCGCTGTGGTATATGAACCCTACTACTTCGCCAACCCCGTCAAGAAGACAGTAGTTGACAGCGGCGATGTAGCAGCGATCGAGGACCCGGATCTGCATTGGGTACTCTACAATATATGGGACGAGGCGAGCCCGCCCATCGACAAGAGAATACAGATAAACAATCAGTTCGGTAACCAGACCCTTGACCTGCTCGAACAAGAATTCCTCGCTACACCCTCCCAGAAGTTAGAATGGGAGCAGCCTCTCAACCATTTCAAGTGCTACTTAGCTGAATGGGCGGATGAACCGCCAATGTTCGAAGTGCCTGTGCAACTGGAGGACCAGTTTGTCACTATCAACGCGACGGTGTTATGGCCCGAACTCTTTGCCAACCCTGTCCAGAAGGAGAAGATGGTCGGCGAAGAAGAATGGGAGAAGACGCCCATCTCAGACCCGAAAGACCACCTCACGTTCTACTTATTAGCATACAACATGACACCTCAGGTATGGGAAGTGACGGTCACTAACCAGTTTGACCCTGCACCTGACTACCAGACATTGTGGATAACAGGTCCGAAGTACCTGGCTGTGCCAACCCAGAAGGGAGACCACAGTCCTCCAGACAGTCTTGACCACTTCTTGGTCTATGAAGTCCTTGACTATACGTGGGTGCCGGAGGCATCCTTGTTTCTCCGGGACCAATTCACCGAACAATATGCTGACGTTCACGTACTTAAATATTTCGCCGTACCCGCCAAAAAAACTCATGGATCTGTTACTACGCCAATAATAGAGGGTGACTATCATCTGGTATTCTACTGGATAGACGGCGGGTCAGCATATAATGAGGTGCCGCTACCGATTGAGAATCAGTTCGGCAAGCAGCTACTTTGGTGGCAACAGTCCGAATATGATTTACTCGGCGCGCCCTCAGTGAAGCTAGACGTGAAGGGACCCTAGCCTTTAGAATAGTCGACGGTAGATCAACAAGCGCCATAAGAGTATCGCTAACTGAGTAAGCGACAGGGGGGGTTGCCCTCACCCCCTCCTCTCCAGGACTGATATATTGTACAAACAACACGCTAGGCTAGCCTCCCCTTACGCCAGCATCTCATCCACCTCACCTCAAGCATTGTTGCACTGGTAGTAAACTTGAGTGCTGGCGAAGCCGGGACAACCACCAAAGTCAAGGGCTAGACATTAAATAAGAAGGTAACTACGTCTCCATCCTGGATGATGTAGTGTTTGCCTTCCGTCCTGAGCAGACCTCTTTTACGCGCCTCAGCCAGGCTGCCGCAGCTTTCCAAATCACCATAGCTGACGACCTCAGCCCGGATAAATCCCCTTTCCATGTCGGAGTGAATCTTTCCCGCCGCTTTTGGTACCGGAGTTCCAGCTGGAACAGTCCAGGCCTTTAGCTCAGAGGAAACCGTGGTAAAGAAAGAAATCAGCCCCAGAAGGCTATAGGAAAGCTCGATAACCCGGTCCAGCGCCGGCTTGCTCAGCCCCATAGTTTCACGAAATTCCCTGGCTTCAGCATCGCTGAGCTGAGCTAGCTCCATCTCCAGCTTGCCGCACAGAGCTACCACGGCAAATTGGGGATAAAGGGAACTTATCTCACTTTCCAGTTTTGAAGCCTGTAATATCTGCTCCTCCCCTATATTAAGAATTACCAGCATGGGTTTGGCAGTAAGAAATTGATAGTTGGCCAGCATCTTCATTTCTTCCTTCGACAAACCTTGCAGTCTTATTGGTATATCTCTCTCTAGCTCCGCCTTCACCTTTTGCAACAAAAGTTGCTCCTTTAAATAAAATTCCCGCTCTGCTGCTTTAGCCCCTTTCAAGCTGGGCTCCAGTTTGTCCAACCTTTTCTCCAAAATAGTTAAATCCGAAATAGCGAGTTCTAAATCTAAGGAAGCTATGTCTCGCTTGGGATCTATACTTCCTTCAGGATGTGGAACCTTGTCATCTTCAAAAGCTCGAACTACCTGGAGCAAGGCATCGGCGGTGGTGAGATAGTTCAAGAATTCTCCTCCGGGGCCCTCTTTGCCGAAGCCCTTGATAGAACCAGCAATATCTAGGTAACTAACCTCTGCAGGCACAATTTTTTTGGGATGGAATATACCTTCCAGCACCGAGAGCCGGGAATCGGGCACCTTGGCTACGCCGGTATTGGGAGCCAGTGTAGGGGAATAAGCAGCAACTTCAGCCTTGCCTCTGGTCAGGGCATTAAAGATGGTCGTTTTACCGCTCTCAGGTGTCCCGATAATGGCAACCTTCATGATTATATCCTACCATATTTTAGTTTTGTGCCTCTGCCAGGAAAAGTCGATGCTGTGCTAGAATATCAGGTAAATGTTCTACATTCTCTATGGTCAGGACTCTTTCTCCCTCAATCAAGCCGTGGAGAAAATTAAAGCTGGCCTGGGCGACCGGGAGTTGGTGGCGACTAACACCACCAGCTTAGAGGGCAAGAATCTAACTTTAAGTGAACTTAGAAATAAATGTGGCGCCGCTCCTTTTTTATCCTCATACCGGCTGGTGATAGTTGATGGCTTGTTAGGGCGCTTCGAAGCAAAACAAGGCCGACCACGGTCTGGCAGAGGTAAATCTAGAAATGGGCTGGGGGAGTGGGAAGGTCTGGCTTCTTACGTCGGGAAAATGCCGGAAACGACTGTGTTAATGCTGATTGACAGGGATGTGAAGGGAAATAATCCTCTGTTAAAGAAGCTTTCACCGCTAGCTGAAGTAAGAACCTTCCCCTTGCTGCGAGGTAGGGATTTAAAGGTCTGGATACAGCAGCGGGTAAAGGAAGAAGGCGGCGATATCACCTCCCCAGCCGTGAAATTGCTCGCTGAACTCATAGGCGGAGACTTATGGGCGATGAATGGTGAAATCCAGAAACTAATTCTTTATGGCCAGAACTGTCCCATCAGCGAAGATGACGTCAAACAACTGGTAAGTTATGCCCAGGAGGCTAACATCTTTGCTCTGGTGGATGCAGTAGCTGAAGGACATACCGAGTTAGCCCAGCAGATACTGCATCGGCTGTATGACGACGGTATGCAACCAACACATATCCTGGCTATGATTACCAGGCAATTCCGCTTAATAGCTCTAACCCTAGACTTGCCCAGGAGGCTATCCCGTCCACAAATTCAGGAGAGGTTAGGGCTGAAATCAAGCTACCCCCTGGATAAAACGCTTAGCCAGGCCAAACTGTATGATTTTGAGGGCGTAAAGCGGGTTTACGACAAGCTTCTGGAGACCGACTCAGCCATCAAAACTGGCAAATACAGCGATAAATTGGCTCTCGAGCTCCTGGTAACCGAACTTGCCTGTCTGAAGTTAACTGCATAAATCATTATAGTTCTCCCTCCCTCAAACTCTTTTTGCCATTGCAAGCCTCGATTTATCGGGACGAGGCGATCCCATTCTCCGCTCTATCATTGCGAGCGGAGCGAATGCGGAGCATGGCAATCTTGCAAAAGAACATCCTAAATACTAATCAATATCAAATGACCAAAAACCCAATGCCCAGAAGGGTTTTGAACTTTGAATTTAGATATTGGGATTTGTTTAGGATTTAGTACTTAGAGTTTAGAATTTACCGTGGAAAGTTGCCTCTGGCTATTCTAAAACACATTGTCCCATTTATGATAGGCTTAATTAGGAGGTTCATAATGAAAGCATGTGAAGGACGAATGGGCCGGGTTTTTGTGATACGGCTGGAGGATGGGGAGGTGGTACCCGAATGTATCGAGCGGTTCGCCGAAGAGAAGGGAGTATCCGTGGGGCAGGCTATCCTGGTGGGTGGAATTGGAGGTGGCGACGTCGTTGTCGGCCCGAGACACTCGGAAGAGAAGCAGCCAGAGCCCATGCTCCTGCCCGTTGATGGAGCCCATGAAGTGGTGGGGGTGGGAGTGCTCGCCCCCGGTGAAGAAGGCAAACCGGTCTTGCATATCCATGCTGCGCTGGGGAGAGCAGGGCAGACCATGACCGGATGCCTGCGGCAGGGCGTCACCACCTGGCTCGTGGGAGAGGTTATCCTCTATGAAATCCTCGGTGCAGACATGGTACGTATCCAGGACAAGCAGAGCAGCTTCGAGCTTCTGGAGCCAGGGGTTAATAAATAAAGAATTTTGTGGACATATCACCCTCACCTTAATCCTGGCCCGTCAAGCGTCAAGGGGGCTTTGCTTCAAAAGCGCCATCTATTCTAACAGTCGGATGATGGTTTTTTTAAAAGTCTACCTATCATTTCCCGCCAAGATATGGCGATATTATCATGAGGATAAGTCCAGCGAAAAATACAAGTAATATTGACCATGTATCAGCTTTTATCACTAATAATGCCAAAGAGCCAATCACACCTGCGAACCCGATACTATATACCCATTGAAGATCTGCTCTTCTTTGTGCTGTTTTGAGAAGCATTTTTATCTCAGTCAATTCCTTCTTAATTTCATTATCTTCACCCATTAATGATTCCTCCTTTATAAG
>JAGHCA010000090.1 GCA_021160725.1 Dehalococcoidia bacterium
GATAAAAGGTTTAGGACTTGAACAACTAGTGCTATCCATAGTAGCTGGTGTAACTCTGTCCAGCTTATGCCAGGGCTTAAATCACCCTTTTGTAGTTCGTGCTATGCCCAATATGCCAGCGCAAATTGGCGTGGGAATAACTATCTGGACAGCGACTGCTGAGACTGTGCAGAAGCAAAAAGGGGAGTTAGCTCGGACTATATTAGGGGCTTTGGGCAAAGAAATATATGTTGACGATGAGAAATACCTAAGTATGGCCACTGCTTTAAGTGGCAGTGGCCCGGCTTATGTTTTTCTCTTCATCGAAGCGCTCGTTGATGCAGGTGTACATATTGGCTTGCCCCGAGATATGTCCCGGGAATTGGTAATACAAACTATGTTTGGCTCCACTCGTGTTGTTGAGAAGACAGGCAAACATCCCGCTGATTTGAGAAACATGGTTACTTCACCAGGGGGAACTACTACTGAGGCCCTTCTTCAGTTAGAGAAGGGAGGGTTTCGGTCTCTTCTTATTGAGGCTGTGGCTGCTGCTTATAAAAAAGCTGAATGCCTTTGAAGGCTATATAATAAATAATGAATTCGCCTTTTGAATATCGCAACTGTCCTTGTTGTGGGCAAAATGATTTTGAGGTGCTTTTCGAGTCTAATATGAAAGCTAATGATCTTTATAAATCAGTAGAGACTGTGTATATGATACCTGGGGGGAGATGGGGAAGGCATGTGAAATGTCGGAATTGTAATTTTATATATGTAAATCCCGTTGGTAAAGCAAGTGAAATCAACAAAGCATACTCCCAGAGGAAAAGTATCGATGCTTCTATTATTCGGGAAAACCGTTTGAGGGCTTCCAAATCACAAGTAGAACTAGTTAGACGGTATAAGAATGGCACATATCTTCTGGATATTGGCTGTGGTGAGGGGTTCTTCCTCTTTAATGCCTCTAGAGCTGGTTATATTACCAAAGGGATTGAATTATCACAGGATGCGGTAGAATATGCGAGAAGGGAATTTGGCTTGGATGTAGAAGCAAAGCCATTTGAAGAGCTGCGGTTTCCTGAAGACCATTTTGATATAATTACTCTGTGGCAAGTTCTGGAGCATGTGCCGTATCCACGTGTGATTCTGAAAGAGGTTCATAGAATACTCAAGCCTGGGGGGCTGTTAGTAGCCTCCACTCCAAATATTGAGGGAATACCGGCGAAAATATTAGGGAAAAGATGGTGGAATATAAGACAGCTGCATATTAACCAGTTCACCTTAAAAACTCTTTCGACTATTCTCAGAAAGGTTGGATTTAAAAATATATCTTCTGTCTCTTATAAAGAATCCATAAGCTTGCTTATGCTGCTTTTGCCAGTATTGAAATATTTAAAATTTTATGAGTCGTTAAAAGGTTTATCTCATCCTCGTTCGAGGTTGGCTAAAGCTCTGAACAAAATGGTGTTAACATACTCCTCAAAACTGGATAACTGCACAGTAATTGGTTTTAAGTAGAAGGATATTAAATGGTAAAGTTTTCTCCGCCTCGGGCGATTAGGATTGCTACGAGGGGAATACACAGTTATGTAACTAATAGCCCCCTAGTAGTTTCTTACGAGGTAACGCTTTCGTGCAACTGCAATTGCCATCACTGCGACCTTGGAGGTTTAATAAAGGATGAGAAGCAAATTAAACCAGAGGAGTATGGAGATTTAACTCGGCGCCTGAAGCCACTTGTAGTGCAAATCTCTGGTGGTGAGCCGCTTCTGCGCAGGGATCTAACATCCGTAGTCGAGGCTATTAAACAAGGCAATGGATTGCCATATGTGATACTGGTTACCAATGGAGTGCTTCTAAACGAAAGCAATTATTTACGCTTACGTGAAGCTGGGGTGAATCAATTTTCCGTTTCCCTCGACTTTCCTGATGAGCGGCACGATGAATTTAGACGACGGCCGGGTCTCTATGCTCATTTGGAACAGACTCTTCCCCAGCTGGCAAAACTTGGGTTTCGGGATATTATCTTGAATACGGCTATAAGTAAAGCTAATTTGAGGGACATATTGCCTTTGGCAAAAAAAGCTGCTGATTGGAGCGTAAGTATGTCGTATAGTGCATATACTGCGCTGCGAACAGGGGATAAGGGCTATTGTCTCAATTATGAAGAGGATTTGGAAATATTACGCCAAGCTATTAACGAACTAATAATACTAAAAAAACAGGGTCTGCAGCTAGCTAACCCACAAACTACGCTCCAAAATACTTTAAAATTCTTTGAACAAGGGTATATGCCAAATTGTAAGGCTGGGATAAGGTTTCTTGTCGTAATGCCTGACGGGAGCATGGTTCCCTGTTCACACCACCGCGAGAAATATGCTACTCGCAAAGAGATGGTGGAAAAATTTTCCCGAACTAACCGCTGCGGTAGTTGCTACGTCGCTATAAGGTCCTACAGCGAGATGTCATTTTTGAGCCATGCGAAAAATCTCCCTAATTATGTACGGAAGCTAATTTTCCACTGAGAGATATTTATCAACTGTTTGTAACAACTGTTCACCAGAGCTCACGCCTGTGCTTTGTCGAACTATGGACAGCGCTCAATGTCCAATTAGCTCGTTCTTCGATATGTTCAGGGCAAATATGTTACTACGGGAATCCTTCTCTGAAATATTTGCAAACTTTATTTTAAGTGACAGCCGGGGTTTCGCCGGGGTGTAATTTGCGCCACTTTTCTAAAAGTTGTTCCCGTGTTTCCTTGTGAGCAGGATCAGGGATACAAGCATCCACAGGGCAGACTTCGACACATTTTTGTGTCTCGAACCAGCCAACACACTCTGTGCATTTATCAGGGTCAATGATGTAAGTTTCCTCTCCCTCAGTTATAGCCTCATTTTTGCATTCTGGTTCGCAGGCACCACAGCTAATGCATTCCTCATTAATTTTATATGCCATCTTTCTATAACCTCCTTAATTTTTAGTTCTTAATTTTACAATTTATTTTTATTCATGGCGAGCCCATTAGATGTGGAAAACTTCTCCTTTAGAGCTACAGCCACATGATCGGGGACCATACCTTCGAGACAACCTCCTAACTTACTTACTTCCTTTATCAGTGTGGAGCTAAGAAATTGATATTGAGAGCTAGTCATCAAACAAAGTAGCTCAATGTCTGGTGCCAGTTTTCTGTTCATCAGCGCCATTTCAAATTCCCGTTCGAAGTCGGAGTTTGCTCTCAAACCGCGGATCATGGCTTTGCCTCCTACTGCGTGTACGAAATCCACAGCCAGCCCTGTAAAAGCTTTAACATGGACGTTGGACATGCCTGTGATCGCCTCTTCCACTAACTTTACCCTTTGCTCCAGAGAAAAAAGCGGCTGTTTAGCAGGGTGTTCATAAACACCGACGATTAATTTATCGACCAGGGCTGATGCTCGTACGATAATATCCATGTGTCCGCAGGTAAGAGGGTCAAAGGTACCGGGATAAACTGCTAAGGTCATAGTTAAGCCTCCTTTTGGTATATGAAAATAAAAGTATCACCATAGCGGCGTTGTTTAACTAGATGGAGTCCGTCATAGTCGGAATTTAGTGGGAAGCGGTTTGCGTGGCAAAGTACGATCGACGAATTATTTCCTAGCAAATTTGATTTAGCTATGCTTGTTAATGAACTATTTATAGAAGAGTCTGAGTAAGGTGGGTCTAGGAAAACAATATCATAATTATTGCTAAGGAAGGTAACTGCTTTGCTCACGCTACAGCAATAAATGTGAGCTCGGTGTAGTTCCCCTATTTTTTCCAGGTTTGTTTTGATAACGTCACAGCAGCTTTTCCTGTGGTCAACAAAATCGACCCATTCTACCCCACGGCTGAGCGCTTCAATACCCAGAGCACCGCTGCCGGCGTATAAGTCGAGAACCCGACGCCAATTGGTAGTACTGTTCTCCAGAAGAGAGAATATAGCTTGTCTCACTACACTGGTCGTAGGTCTGACAGAGTGCCTTGGCAGGGTTTTTAACCGTGTTCCCTTTGCTTGGCCACCGGTAACCCACATTTTTATTAGTCTTAAATAATAGTTTTATGATATTATATTACTATTCTGTTCCTTAATTCAAGTAAGCCAAGCTTGTTGACTAGATGAGTAGCATGCTCTATACTTTATTAGCTTAAACGAGTACAAAGATTGAAATGAGTACAGGATTTGAAAGGTTTTCTGAAGGGGCTCGGAGAGTACTGACGCGGGCTCAAGGAGAGGCGCAGCGTCTGGGACACAATTACATAGATACCGAGCATATCTTGTTGGGGATAGCAGGGGAAGAATCAGGGGTCGCGGCCAAAGTTTTGAGTAATTTAGGTGTATCGCCGAGCAAGATACAGGCAGCTGTGGAGTTTGTGATTGGAAAAGGAGAGCGTCGAGCCACCAGTGAGGAAGTTGACCTTGCTCGTCGGGCAAAGAGAGCCATCGAGTTTGCTGTGGACGAGGCGCGTCGTTTGAATTCCAGCTATATAAGTGTTGAGCATCTTTTGCTTGGATTACTACGTGAAAACGAAGGGGTGGCTTTTAGTGTATTAGAGAGTTTGGGTATTACCCTGGAACGAACGCGTGAAGAGGTCATTCGGGTGGGGAGACAGGAGTCTATACGAAGTCGGGCTGCAGGTCGCGTTGCCACGCGCACACCGACCTTGGACCAACTTGGCACCGATTTGACTGCTCTGGCCCGGGCAGATAAGCTTGACCCTATTATTGGGCGTAACAAGGAGATTGAACGGGTAATTCAGATACTAAGCCGACGTACTAAGAATAACCCCGCGCTTATTGGTGAACCTGGTGTAGGTAAAACAGCTATTATTGAAGGATTAGCCCAGCGAATAATAGCTGGGGAGGTTCCCGATGTGTTGCTGGGCAAGAGAATAGTAGCACTAGATATAGGGGCTCTGGTGGCGGGAACGAAATATCGTGGCGAATTTGAGGAGAGGCTGAAGAGAGTTATTGAGGAAGAGAAAACCGTTGGTAATTGCATCTTATTTATCGACGAGATGCAGACTATTGTAGGAGCTGGAGCAGCCGAGGGCGCGGTGGATGCCTCTAATATTCTGAAGCCTTCGTTGTCGCGTGGTGAGATACAGTGTATCGGCGCCACTACTCTGGATGACTACCGTAAATATGTAGAGAAAGACCCAGCTTTGGAACGGCGGTTTCAACCTGTCTTAGTGGCTGAACCTACCACAGAGGAAACTCTGGATATATTGCGAGGCATCAAACATAGATATGAGGAATTTCATCAATTGGATATAAGCGACGAAGCCTTGCAGACAGCAGCTCCGCTGGCTACGCGATATATTGCGGACCGTTTTTTGCCCGATAAGGCTATTGACTTAATAGATGAAGCTAGCTCTCGGGTACGCATTAAACGGGGTAGTGCCCCTATTGGTTTAACTGAGGCACGGCGGGCTTTGGAAAGTGTGCGGAAGGAAAAAGAAGCGGCTATAGCGGCCCAGCAGTATGAATATTCCAGCGAGTTGCGTGATCGTGAGCTTCAACTGACGGAGAAAATCGAGACCATAGAGAAGGAGTGGCAAGTTAAGCAGGAGCAAGGCCGACCTGTGGTTACCCCAGAGGATATTGCCGAGGTGGTCAGTATGTGGACGGGTATACCTGTGGTGAAGTTGACCACTGATGAGAGCAGCCGGCTCTTGCAGATGGAGGAGGCTTTACATCGTCGCATCGTTGGGCAGGATGAGGCTATAGAGACTGTGGCTAAGGCGGTAAGAAGAGCTCGGGCTGGGTTAAAAGATCCCAGGCGTCCCATTGGTGCTTTCATCTTTTTGGGCCCTACCGGAGTGGGCAAGACTGAACTAGCAAGGGCTTTAGCCGAGTTCATGTTTGGTAGTGAAGATGCTCTGGTTAGACTTGACATGTCGGAATTTATGGAGCGTCATACTGTGGCTCGCTTGGTTGGAGCACCACCAGGTTATATTGGTTATGAAGAAGGTGGCCAGTTAACTGAGGCAGTAAGGCGGAAGTCTTATTGTGCTATTCTTCTTGATGAAATTGAGAAGGCGCATTATGATGTATTTAATATCCTGCTTCAGATTTTCGATGACGGGCATTTGACCGATGCCAAAGGGCGCCGGGTTGATTTTCGTAACAGCCTTATAGTCATGACCAGCAACGTCGGTGCCGAACTCATCAAACGTGATATGAGCATCGGTTTTGCTGCTCATGTTGATGGCGATGGAAAACAGCAAGTAGAGTACGAGAAAATGAAAGAGAAAGTGATCGGGGAGATGAAGAAAGTTTTCCGTCCCGAGTTTCTTAACCGCATTGACGCTACGGTCGTGTTTCATGCTTTAAATAAAGAACATATTCGTAAGATTGTTGACCTGATGCTTAATCAGGTTGTCGCTTCCCTTAAAGAGAGGAACATAACCTTGGAAGTGACTGATGAAGCTAGGGACTTTATAGGCAATAAAGGATATGATCCTGCCTTTGGAGCCCGCCCCCTGCGTCGTACAATCCAGAATATGGTTGAAGATCAGCTCTCCGAAGCTTTGCTGCGTGGCGAATTTCTGCCTGGAGATACGGTGGTTGTGGATTGTGTCGATGAGAAAATTATAATGAAACCTTTGGTTAAGGAGGTTGCATAGATATGGCTCAGGAAGTAATCGAAGCGCCACTACCTGGGAAAATAATACGTGTTGAGGTGACTGCGGGTAATATAGTTGAGGAGGGTGGGGTGATTTGCATCATAGAAGCTATGAAGATGGAAAACCCTATATTATCTCCAGCAAAAGCCTCAGTTATAGAGGTGGCAGTTTCACCAGGGCAGGTAGTTAAGACTGGGGAAAAGATAGCCGTTATCGAGTATTAGGTATCTTGATCAGGGGACTTGAAATCTAGCGAGCGGGGCAAAGCCAAATTCAAGAATGTTTTTGTTTGTCAACAATGTGGCAGGGAAAGTTCTAAGTGGTTAGGGCGTTGTCCAGACTGCCATTCATGGAATAGCTTTGTAGAAACCAGGCTCGCTTTATCTCGTGCTTCCAGCTCGGTTTACTCTAGAGAAAATAAACCACAAGAACTTTCCAGGGTAGAGAAGGGTGATTTTCCTCGTTTTAGACTTGGTTTTACTGAAGTAAATCGAGTTCTGGGAGGTGGTTTAGTTCCAGGCTCTCTGGTGCTTATTGGTGGCGAGCCGGGCATAGGTAAATCTACGCTTTTACTCCAGATTTCAGCGATGATGGCTGCGAACAGTAAGGCTGTCGCCTATGTCTCCGGTGAGGAATCTATTAATCAGGTTAAACTAAGAAGTGAGCGTCTCGGCATAGAGGGCAAAGGGATATACTTTCTCTCTGAGCCTGATTTAGTAGCTGTATTAGAATGTTTGGAAGGACTTTCTCCCGAATTAGCGATTATTGATTCCATTCAGACTATGTATTTGGAGGATGTAGCTGGAATGCCGGGCAGTATCTCACAGGTACGAGAGTGTACTTGGAGGTTGGAGAGGTGGGCGAAGGAGAATAATGTGCCCCTTCTAATCACAGGGCATGTGACCAAAGAAGGAGCTATTGCAGGTCCAGGAACATTAGAACATATCGTTGATGTGGTGCTTTACTTTGAAGGCGAACCGTTTAGTAATTACCGAGTGCTACGCAGCGCAAAGAATCGCTTTGGCTCCACTAATGAGGTGGGAATATTTGAGATGGGCGATAGCGGCTTGATAGAAGTAGATAATCCCTCTCAAGTTTTCTTATCTGCATATAGGGACGGAACTGTTGGTTCGGTGGTAGTGCCCACTCTTGAAGGGAGTCGTCCTTTGCTAGTAGAGATTCAGGCTTTGACCACTCCTAATAGTTTTACTCCACCAAGGCGCATCGCTAACGGCGTTGATTTTAATCGGCTGCTGCTGATAATTGCTGTGCTTACTAAGCGTGCCGGATTAAGGCTTTTCAACCAGGATGTTATAGTCAACGTTACTGGTGGTTTGAGGGTAAATGAACCAGCAGTTGATTTAGGAATCGCCACAGCTATTGCCTCTAGTTTTCGCGATGCCAAGCCAATTTCGGGATTGGTTGCTTTGGGAGAGGTGGGCCTAAATGGGGAGCTTAGAGGAGTATCACACCTGGAAAGGAGAATTGCTGAGGCTATCAGGTTGGGCTTTAAATCCTGCCTTATGCCCGAGCTTTCCTCTACTATTGCTAGCGAATTGAGGCAATCTCTCCACACTGCAGAAATTCGATTAATCGAGGTTGGGTCGGTGGCTGAAGCTCTGAAGCTGGGATTCACAAGAGGGAATAGGGTGCAAAATGCAAAAGGCAGAAATACAGTGCAAGAATAAAAAATTTTGCATTTTGATTTGTCGTTTTAACTTTTTATCTTTGAATTTTACTTTTCCTGGGCAGAGAGTTTAGGGATTTGAATTCGGCATTTGGCAAGATGGGCGTGGTTATAGTCGCTGCCGGAACCAGCCAGCGGATGTCTGGTATAAACAAACTCTTTGTTCCCCTAAGGGGGAAGCTTTTATTGACCTGGTCTGTAGATACTTGCCAGAAATCTAATCTGATTCAGCAGATAGTCTTGGTATTGAGTGATAAAGATTTGGTGCGAGGGCAGAAGTTGAAGGAAGGAAGGGGCTGGTCTAAAGTTACTTTATGCCCGGGTGGCGCACGGCGGCAGGATTCGGTTAGGCAAGGGCTAAAGCAAATAAGAAATTGTGATTTAGTCATGATTCATGATGGAGCTCGACCTTTCTTGACGCTGAATTTGATTGAGGATGGTTTGAAGATAGCCGGAGAGATTGGGGCTGCTGTAGCGGCAGTGCCGGTTAAGGATACTATCAAGCTGGCTACAGATGAGAAGTTGATTGAGAAAACGCTTCAGCGTGACAGGCTATGGGCGGCGCAAACTCCCCAGATATTCAACTTTGATATAATAACCAGAGCCTATAATAACCTCGCCGCAGAGGTTACTGATGACGCTGCTGCTGTGGAGCGTTTGGGGTACAAGGTGCAGCTTTATATGGGCGATTACAGAAATATAAAAGTGACCACCGCTGAAGATTTGGCGTTAGCACGTATCATTGCCAAAAATATGTGATTGCTCCTCCTGGGCTATGAAATGGATAATATCAGGGGTGAAGAGTAGATTATAGGGGATGATGATTGGCAAATCGTGGGAAAACGTATCTCTAGAAGTCTCACATGCAAGAAGAATTAAGGGTTGGCATTGGCTATGATAGCCATCCTCTGGTTTCGGGGCGAAGGCTAATTTTGGGAGGTGTTGACATCCCTTATGACAAAGGCCTGTCAGGTTGGAGTGATGCTGATGTGGCGATTCATGCCATAATAGATGCTTTATGTGGCGCTGCTGATTTGGGTGACATTGGTACCCTATTTCCTTCTCAAGAACCGGAATATAAAGATATTTCAAGCCTGGTTTTGTTAAGCAAAACTGGTGAATTGCTCAAAGCCAAAGAACTCAGGGTAGTCAATATTGATGTTGCCATCCTAGCGCAAAGCCCCAAGCTTTCCTCCTTCATCCCTGAGATGAGAAAGCGCATAGGTCAAGCCTTGGGTGTAGGTTCAATACAGGTGACTATCAAAGCCACTACCAGCAACAGCTTGGGCTTCATCGGCAGAGGGGAAGGAATAGCTGCCCAGGCTGTGGCTTTAATCCGAAAGCAAGAAGATGGATTACCGAGGTTTTAGAAGATGCATGAAGTAATATATGCCTTCACAGGAAAACTGGGGAAAGGATTTCCTCAAACCTCAGACTCTTCGATTACCATTATTTCGTAACTCGGCTTGCCCTCTTTCCAGGAAATTACAAATTTAAGCTGCTTGTCTTCTAGTAAGTATCTTTCGCTTTGGTGGTGGAGCTTTTTGAAGTCTATTAATTCTAAGAAAGCTTTTAGAAGCTCTATTTTCTCCTTGGGTTATTTGTCCTCTTGCGCACCTTTCAGCTATTGGTTTATTGAATTCCAGAACTCATTCCTGGCCGTAGTTTCTGTACAGCGCGAGAGACTGGGGAAAAGCTCAATGCCGTCCATATTCAAGGGATAGCTAAGGCCAAAACTTGACAATTTTGAAGGGGCATATTATCATTATTATTGACGTATGTTCAAAATTCGTAGCAAAGATGGGGTGATTTTTGATGGTTAGGCCAGAAAAATTGAGATGTGTTGCGCAGGTGCCAAATGTAGGCTTTTTTAGGCTGTTGGGAATTCTGGTAAATACTTTAGAGGTGTTCGCCTTTTATTTGAGGAACTTGAATCTATACGACCCAAGAATTTAGAGCATTTACTGCAGGCGAAGGATATTACGGAGGATTTCGCAGTGGCAGATGTTGGTAATATGAAGGTAATGAATTAATAAATAAAAAAGAAAGGAGGTGATAGAGATGCCATTTGGAGATGGAACTGGGCCGTTGGGTTTAGGCCCAATGACTGGAAGGGCAGCTGGTTTCTGCGCTGGCTTTGGCAGGCCGGGCTTCACTAATCCCGTGCCTGGTTACCCCTTCCCTTATGGTTATGCTCGCGCGGTACCGGCGTGGCCCCGGTGGGGTTGGGGCCTCGGTCGTGGGTTTGGTCGTGGTTGGTGGAGATGGGGACCTTACGGATACCCTCGGTGGTAAGTTTTAAAAATTTCTAAGGAGGTGATAAAGTGTGGCCTTGGTATGGATTCTGGCACCCGTGGGGATGGTCTGGGTATAGAATGCCTTATTGGTATCTCTATGGGGGATATGGATATGGCTATCCTTGGGGGGCTATGCCCAAGGAGGAAGAGGTAGCTATGCTCGAAGAACAGGAGAAATACCTGACTAGTGAATTGGACGGAGTGAGAAAGAGGCTTGAGGAACTTCGGAAATAGAAAGGAGGTGAAAAAATGCCTGACGGATATGGTAGAGGATTTGGAAGAGGGGGGTGGGGATTCGGTTTTAGGGGAAGTTCTCCTCCATGGCCTTATGTTGGTATAGGAAGGGGAGGATTACCTCGTTGTGGTTATTTCCTAAGTGGGGCTGCAGGAATACCTGTCCCCCCGACATATCCTTCTTATGGTAGTCCTGGGACTACGCCTTATTATGGAGAAGTGGCTTACCCGGGAGCTATGCCGTATGGCGGTTATGCTGGGGCAGCTATGGGAGCAATGTCAGGAGGGTATCCCTATGCACCACAGATGACCCGGGAGCAGGAACTGGACTTTCTGAAGAGCCAGGCGGAAGCAATAAAAGGACAGTTGGAACAGATTGATGCTAGAATAAAAGAACTGGAGACAGAATAAACTGGAAAGAGGTGCATTGTGAAAATTGCGGTATCAGCAACAGCTCCTGGTTTGGATGCTGAGGTAGACCCTCGTTTTGGGAGGTGTCAATATTTCATTATTGTTGACCCTCAGAGCATGGAGTTTGAGGCAGTGGATAACTCAAATGCTATGGCTGCTGGGGGAGCAGGCATCAGCACAGCCCAGATGGTTGCCGGTAAGGGAGTGGGGGTCGTGCTCACGGGTAATTGTGGTCCTAATGCTTATCAGACCCTTTCGGCAGCGGGGGTTCAAGTAATCACCGGCGTTTCGGGTGTGATAAAGGACGCTGTTGAGGCCTATAAGGCGGGTAGGTTCCAAGCAAATGCCCAACCCAGTGTAGGCGCTCATTACGGGATGGGTACAGGATCCGGCATGGGCATGGGTAGAGGCATGGGTAGAGGTATGGGTATGGGGCCAGGAGGAATGCCACAAGCAGCGCCTCCAACAATAAACCCAGAGCAAGAGATAGAAATGCTAAAATCCCAGGCTCAGATGCTGAGCCAACAGCTGAATGAAATCCAGCGCCGTCTTGAAGAGCTAGAGAAAGGAGGGTAGGCTATGCCAATTTACGAATACCAGTGTGTGCACTGTGGGCATAAGTTTGAAGTGCGCCAAGCTATTGGTGAAAATGGTTCTAGTTTGAGTTGTCCCAAATGCCATGCTGGTGAACCCAAAAGAATCCTTTCATCATTTTTTAGCCGCGGCTCAAGTGAAGCCGAACCTTCAGAGGTGAGCTGTCCAACTTGTAGTTCTGGAGCCTGTGGGCTGCCGCCGATGGGGTAAAGTAAGACGAATCTTGTTCTTGTTGGAGGTGAATTATGCCTAGAGGAGATGGCACAGGTCCTTATGGGCAAGGCCCGGGAACTGGTAGGGGATTAGGGCGTGGTGGAGGTAGGGGTAGAATGGGAGGAAACCGCCCTGGTGCAGGCCCCACTGGGAATTGTGTGTGTCCTAGTTGTGGAACGAAAGTTCCTCACCAGGCAAGCGTTCCTTGCTATAACATGAACTGCCCTAAGTGTGGGGCAAGGTTGATTAGGGAATAGAATGATAATATCTGTTGCCAGTGGTAAAGGTGGCACGGGAAAGACACTGGTGGCTACGAGCTTAGCTCTTTCCCTGATTGATAACTGTAAGGTTCAACTGTTGGACTGTGATGTGGAGGAACCAAATGCTAATATTCTTCTGCATCTAGCTATGAAACAGAGCCAACCAGTGTATATTTCCATCCCCAGGATAGACGAAACAAAATGTACTTACTGTGGCAAATGCGCTGAAGCCTGTGCCTATAATGCTATTGCGATGATTAAGGAAAAGGTGCTTGTTTTCCCTGAACTGTGTCATGGTTGTGGAGCATGTTCTTACCTATGTCCTGAGTCTGCTATTACTGAGGAGGGAAGAGAGGTAGGGATGGTAGAAATGGGGAATTCAGGGAATTTGAAGTTAATTCAAGGAAAGCTTAACGTTGGCGAAGCGATGGCTCCACCTGTAATCAGGGAGGTAAAGAAGTATATTGACCCTGCAAGTTTAGTAATCATCGATGTTCCTCCGGGAGCTTCTTGCCCTGTAGTAGAGGCGGTAAAGGGGAGCGATTTTTGTCTCCTCGTGACCGAGCCTACCCCTTTTGGGCTAAATGACCTTTCACTGGCAGTGGAGGTAGTGAGAAAATTAGGTATGCCCTATGGGGTGGTAATGAATCGTGTTGGAATAGGAGGCGAGGAGGTTGAGAAATATTGCCATCGAGAAGGAATACCAATTTTGCTGAGAATCCCCCTGGATAGAAATATCGGCATGCTCTATTCCCAAGGGATTTCCTTGATAGAAGGGATGCCTCAGTGGCGTGAGGGGGTTCTCAGACTTTTTCAGGATATCAAAGATATGATTGCTGCTAGCAGGGTGGCAAAATGATGGACTGGTGTAAGGAGAAATTGAGCAGTGCACTTAATGTTTGCAGGAGAGGGGGAAAGGGTACTACTGAGTCCATGTCCGATGCAGGCAAGAAAGTCAGGAGTAAATGAAAGAAATTGTGGTTCTTAGTGGCAAGGGGGGAACAGGGAAGACGTCTATAGTGGCATCCTTCGCAGCCTTAGCCCAAAGTAAGGTATTAGTGGACTGTGATGTAGATGCCGCTGACCTTCACCTCCTCCTCAACCCGAAGGTCAAGGAGGAAAAGGAATTCTGGAGCGGGCAAATCGCCTTCATTGATGAGGAGAAGTGCACAGAATGTGGCTTATGCCAGGAATTGTGCCGATTTGGGGCCATTAAGGATTTTGAAGTTGATCCCCTTTCTTGTGAAGGGTGTGGCTTCTGCTATCAGGTCTGTCCTGCTGATGCTATCACTATGAAGGACAGCATGAGTGGGCATTCGTTTATATCGGAAACTAAATATGGTTATTTATGCCATGCCAGGTTGGGCATTGCCCAGGAAAACTCAGGAAAGTTGGTGGCGCTGGTGCGGCAGAATGCCAAGCTTATTGCTGAGAGAGAAAATTTAGACTACATCATCACCGATGGTCCTCCAGGCATAGGCTGTCCGGTTATCTCCTCGCTATCGGGTGCCAGTCTGGCATTGCTGGTGACCGAGCCCACGCTATCAGGAATTCATGACCTTGAGCGTGTCATTGGCGTTTGCCGTCACTTCGGCATTCCTGTTTTAGTTTGCGTAAATAAATATGACCTCAACGAAGAGAATACCTATCGAATTGAAAGCTATTGTACTAACGAGGGAATAGAGGTGGCGGCCAGAATTTCTTTTGATAATGCAATAACTGAGGCGATTGTTCAAGGACTACCGGTGGTGGAATACTCTAACAATAAGGTAACGCAGCAGATAAAAGAGCTGTGGCAAATTATTTCAACCAAACTAGAAAAATAGGGGATAGAGATGCCAATTTATGAATATAAATGCTTGGAATGCGGCAGGATTTCAGAGATATTTCTTCACAGCCTTAACAGCCAGAATGTCCAGTGCCCAGCGTGTGGCAGCTATAAGCTGGACAAACTTCTCTCCGCCTCGTATACTCTGAAGACTGATGCCCCTATACCCGGTACGACTTGTTGTGGCAGGACAGAGCGTTGCGAAACGCCTCCTTGTTCTGTAGGCGGGGCTTGTCGGAGGGATAAAAAATGAGATTTGCAGTACCTGTGACAGAGGCTAAAGTGGCTGATCACTTTGGACATTGCACCCACTTCGCATTATTTGATGTTGATGAGGCAACTAAGGCGATTGTAAAAAAGGAGGTCATACCATCGCCAGGGCATCAACCTGGATTTCTTCCTGCCTGGCTGGCAGAGGAAGGTGTTTCCGTTGTCATAGCTAGTGGCATGGGTTCCCGGGCTCGGGCTCTGTTCGAAGAGAATCGCATTAAAGTCGTTGTTGGCGTGCTTGGTGTCGATCCTGAGAAGGTTGTTCTGGATTATATAAAAGGCGAGCTAGCAACAGGCGATAATATATGTGACCATTAGCGAAGAGAGGCGAAATGGCAAAAGAGCTTCATGCTATGTGTGCAAGGTGTGCCAGAAGATTGTGTGACCCGGACATAGGGGCAAATGAGGTACCTTCTGTTGATGAGGCTCCCTATTTCTGTCCCATGAAACTGTTCCCCGAACTTATTGAGAAAGCCATCGTTGAGTATGACAAGACGGAGGTAAAAGAATTTGCTCGCCTGGCATCAGTGCAGGAGTTTGAGTGTTATGAGCAGACGGGGAAAGGGTTAAAAACCAAGTTTCCACGAATTGAAGAGCTGATCCAGTTCGCTAACAAATGTGGCTATCACAAGTTGGGTATTGCCTTTTGCATCGGCTTAGCGAATGAAGCAGGCATGCTCACCAATATTTTGGAGAACAAAGGATTCAGTGTCGTCTCTGTTTGCTGTAAATTGGGTGCCACGGCCAAGGAAAGAATTGATATAAAACCTGAGCAGAAGATTGAAGGCCCAGAAAGATGGGAATCTATGTGTAATCCTATCGCCCAAGCTGAGGTGCTCAATGCTGAAAAAGTTGATCTAGCTATCATGTTGGGACTTTGCATCGGACACGATACTTTATTTATCAAATATTGTCGTGTTCCCATGACAGTGCTGGCGGTAAAGGATAGAGTCACAGGGCATAATCCTCTAGCTGCCTTGTATTTGTCACAATCGTATTATGGGAGATTATTAGTCAAGGAGAAGAGGGCAGATGACTAGAATCTGTTTTATAGAATGCTCCTGAATAGGCAAGTGAGAAGCTTTAGCTGTATGTATGGATTGATTATCGCTTAAAAATCCATACGGGGGTATTTTCCAGCGATAGTACTTTGGATTTTGAGGGTAGGGGGTGATGAGGCGAAATAAGGGATAAATGATTATTGTTGGTCTGACAGGAAGTGTGGGCACAGGTAAAAGCACAGTAGCCAAGTTTTTTAGACAGCTGGGGGCTTATGTAATTGATTGGGATGAATTGGCTCGGATGGTAATCAGGCCTCACTCAAAAGCATGGAAGGAGATAGTAGAGTATTTTGGAAAGGATTTTTTAAATGAGGATCTGACCATCAATAGGCAGAAGTTAGCTGAGGTGGTATTTTCCGACAAGGAAAAGGTGACAAAGTTAAATCGTATAGTTCATCCCGAGGTGCTGAAGGAAGACGAAAGAATAACCACTGAAATTAAAAGCATTGACCCTGATGCTATGATTATTAAGGATATTCCGTTGCTGTTTGAGCTTACTCACCCCATATTTGTGGATAAAATAGTCGTTGTTTCTGCCAGTGAACAGACTCAATTAAAACGGCTAGAAGAGAAGGGGATAACTCGAGAGGATGCCCAAAACAGGATAAAGTTCCAACTTCCTCTTGAGGAAAAGATTAAATCCGCCGATTTTGTTATCAATAATGAGGGTTCACTTGAAGAGACAAAGCGGCAGGTAGAGGAAATATATACTTTGTTAACCACCAACAAAAGGTGATTTGGTGAGTCAAATCCTGACAAAACTAGAAGACGCCGGCAATATCATAGTTGACTGAAGGGAAAAGTAGCCACAGAGTTTGGTGAGCTTCCGGGGATGGAGGACGCAAGTGTTGATCTTATCGAAGCCAGGCTGTGTAATGGAGGAGAAATTAGAAGGTATGATTCAGATATGGTCGTAGCTCTAAATGGGCAGAATGAGTAGAGAAAATGACACAAAAGTTTGATGACTCGTTCAAAGAGTTGGAGCAATCCATCATGGAGGATATGAAGAGGGCCTACTCGGAGAAAACGATTGACCATTTTCTGAGCCCCAGAAACCTGGGTGAAATTCCCGCTCCCGATGGATTTGGGAGAGTAACTGGTCCCTGTGGGGATACTATGGAAATATACCTTAAGGTGAAAGATGGCAGGGTTGTGAATGCTTCCTTCTGGACAGATGGCTGTGGACCTAGCATTGCCTCGGGTAGCATGGTTACCGAGATGGCTAAGGGAAAGAACATCAGCGAAGCTCAGAGGATTAGCCAGCATGATGTCTTAGATGCTCTAGGTGGGCTGCCTGAGGAAAGCGAGCATTGTGCTCTTTTGGCAGCCAATACGCTTAAAGAAGCAATCAAGGACTACCTGCTTTATAAGAACGAATCCTGGAAAAGGGCTTACAGGAAGAGATAAAAGCAATTCATTTTTCAAGGTGCCTGCCATTGTTAGTCATTTATGGCTCAGTTTCACCGTGGCGACTGGGCAAGTCATTGGGATAGATCTTCTAAATACTAGTAAAGAAGATTTGCTCATTTAACTGTATCTATTGCCAGTTAGGCGAGGCTACCCAATTTGTTGCTGAACCAAGGGAATTTGTCAACCTGGAGCACCTAGCCAAAGAAATCCATTGTTAGCTAAGCTTATCTATCAAACGTTGTATCGGAACTGCTATCTGGTCTTCCTGAATGTAAGGTGAGTACGAACTGTCAATTTGAACCAGTTTGATAAGCGACATTCTATTCGCTATGGCAACGGCAAGTTTATCAATTGTTCCCGATACTATCTCCTCGGATATCAGTTGAGCTCCTAATAACGTCTGAATTTTAGGCTCGGCGATAAGCTTATACCATACTGGCTTACCTCCCCTCGGCTTTCTCAGATAGGGGGTATTAACAGTAATGGATATTGTCTCTATTCCTTTCTCTCTAGCCTCTCTTTCAGTAAAACCTACCGTCCCTACCTGATAATTGAAAATTTTGGTTATGAAAGGCATTACTGTACCTACATAAGAAATTTTATTGCCAAGGATTGCGTTTCTTCCTGCTATGTATCCGGTTCGAACCGCATTGCTAGCTAATTGATGACGTCGCTTGGAACCTATGATCGTGTCCCAATTCTCCATACAATCCCCAACGGCATAAATATCGGGATCGCTTGTTTGGAGATATGAGTTCACAACTATAGCTCCTGTTTTTCCTGTCTCGATGCCCGCCTTTTGGGCTAACTTCACATTGGGTTCTGCCCCAGTGCCAAAAAAGATAAAATCTATCTCTATCTCTCGGTCAGAAAGAACTATAGACTTCTTCCCATCTTTGCTCCTTGTACTCTCAATCTTGGCAGGCATAATTAATTCTACACCTCTTTCTAAAAGAACCTGCTTTAATTTCTCGGCTATGTATTCATCCAGATGGGCACGCATTATATTCCGCCTGACCAACAGGTAAATCTTGCTATATCCCCTTGCTTTTAGAACATCAGCTATCTCAAGTGCAATAAACCCTCCCCCGACAATAGCCGCGCTGCTATTCTTTAGGATGGCATCACCGAAAGTTTTGGCATCTGCTATATCTGTGCTCAGGGCAAACTCGTTTCTGCCGTCCAAGCCAGGAAAGGAGGGAATGATTGGGGTGGTGCCCAGGGCCAAGATTGCTTTGTCATAGTCATATTTTTCACCATTAGCGATGATTTTTTTCTTATCCCTTAGGATGTCAGTGACTTCAGTGTTTAAGTGGAGCGTTATATTTCTCTTTTCATAAAACGATGTAATGCGATAGCCACGATATAGATTCTCCCATTTGCTAACAATTCCGCTTAGAACCAAAGGAATTTCACAAGGGTTACATCCGAGTTCTTTTCTTTTAGTAAAGACATCGATTTGAGCCTCGCTACTCAGACCCCGGATTTGTAGTGCTGCTATTGCCCCTGCATCCCCAGCACCTATAATACAGACTTTCATCTCTCCTCCTCTGTTTCGTTTTCTTAACTGGTTATTTAGCTTCTTCCATGTAGGTCAATTAATATTTGACATAACTTTCTCATAATTCTTCCGCAGAACGGACCATGATAAGACATCCTTCCTGGACTGAGTGTAATCGACTTTTATTATTTCTCTTTTAAAGGGTAATTTCTCTCGCCCGCATATATCGGTACTTCAAGCCGGTTCTCCGATGGTACCAGCGGGCAGGTGTAATTTTCGCTGTACCCGCACCATGGATTGTATGCTCTATTAAAGTCGAGAATCCATTTTCCCTCGGGAGTCTGATCTTTATTAGGGTCAAGATCAAGATAGCGCCCTGCACTATATGTTTCTCTGCCAGAAGTTTTGTCTCGGAAGAGAAGAAACAGCCTCTCCTCGGCAGGATCGCTTTTGTAAGCTTGAATCGCTTGCTCCTTGTCGCCAACCTTGAACCGAAACTCACCCCATCGGAGGAAATCTTGCTCTCGACCTTTAGTGTAAGCTATCTTTGCTAACCTTTTTTCTTCATGCTCGTGAAGTTCGAGTTCAAATCTATAAGCAGGATCAGGGGGAAAATAATCAAGTCCTTTAAACCTAGTGCGGTCATCAAAAGGAATTGGCGAGCCTGGATATCTACTCCTGAAGAATCTATCTTTTATCTTCCTTTCTTTTTCAATCGCTGCTTTCCATTCAGAAATTTCCATAATGGTTCCTCCCTCATTTCGGATTTCCGAGCGATTTTTGTCTTGAGGCAACTCTCGCTTCCCGCTTCATGGGGATTATCTTTCAGAAAATTCTTGAAGGCAGGCTAACCGTGAGGAAAAGACACCATTCCCATTCTTGGATACCTCAAGTACGCTTATCGCTTCTTATAACAGCAACACCCCCGGCGTTAAATCGACTCCGTTTCCTTCTATTTGTATAAAATACGGACTTTTAAGGAAGTTCAGATGGTATTTTAGTGCAGGACTGGTGACCCCTACCCTTTCAGAAATTTCATTTATTGCCAAAGCTCTTTCCTCTAAGGCATTCAGAATATTTCTTCGAACTGGGTTCTTTATGGCTTTGAGAGAGCATGCACCGCCTGCAGAGCCTTTCTCTTCTACTAACTTGTTAACCAATTCCTGTATCCAGTTCCTTACTTCCTCATCGGTCATTTCTCTAGGGTCTCGTTGAGCAGAATCCATTTAAACTAACTCAATATATTGCCTAGATATACCCTTAACCTCAATTTATTTTGTTGCTTTGACTCTTGCCTCCCTTACAGATTCCAGTATATCGGCAATTTCCTTGATACCGTCAACATCCATATTAAATTCGCTACCAGCTAAACCAGACATAAATATCTCCTTATTTTCCGGAATAATAGCTATCACCTTGTTTCTATCTATTGAATTCAAGAGGAACTCTTTTGTTTCTTGGTCAGCAATTCGATTAAATATATAATAGACAGGCCTATCAACTTGCTGGCCTAGTTCAGCTATCTTCTTCGCTAGAAGGATTGATTCCTGAGAAGGATCGATAATAACAAGGAGTATATCCACGCCTTTCTCTACTCCTCTTCCAAAGTGTTCAATTCCAGCATCGGTATCTGCAATCAAGAATTCTCCGTCCCCTAAATCGAGGATTTCCAGGAACTTTGAAGAAAGAGCGTTGATTGGACAGGCGCATCCTTCACCGAATTTGTATATTTTGCCCATTGATAAGAGTTGGATATTCCCTTTCCCAGCTAAATAATCTCCGGGCAAGGCATCTAATCCCCATTTATTTTTCATCTCCTTAGTTTTTTCAAATAGAACCTTTTTCCCACCAAAGTAATTCATGAAATCGTCAGGTTTTTGCATTCCTAAACGGTTATGAAGGCCAATATTCGACTCATCACTGTCAATTACCAATACCTTGTTTCTTCTTCTTGCCATCTCCTTGGCTAAAAGAGCCACAATCGTGCTTTTTCCACACCCCCCCTTACCGCAGATGAGTATTTTCATTCACTTCCTCCGTTTGTCATTATTCTTCCTCAAAACTTTGGCGATTAAGGAGTCTACTGCTTGTTTCTCTCTATTCACCTTCCACGTCTACCTCGCCCAAAGCCACGGCCCATGCCGCCACCATGACCTATAC
>JAGHCA010000004.1 GCA_021160725.1 Dehalococcoidia bacterium
GTATACGCGCTGGCTGCAGGCTCTCAACCACATGCGAAATCCTGGATAAATCAAATACATTTGACATATTTCACCTCCGGCAGAAGTACAACCCTCGCCATTTTAGCACGGCGATAGTTTTTATATCTGGCGAATTCCGGGGACACCATGCCAATCAGGCCTGCTACAAATCAGGTATTATGTCCCCAGAATACTAACGCTGATATAGATTGATTCTTATCGAATTGGTATCTATTGCCTCAAATCCTGTTCAAGACTATGCTACACTTATTAATGACCGGCAGGGTCAGGGTTAAGGAACTGAGCCCCGCCTAGGAGAGAGATATGGAAAAAGAGATAATCTTTCTGGTAGAGGAAGATCCAGAAGGTGGTTATACCGCCAGGGCACTCGGACATAACATCTTTACTGAAGCCGATTCCTTTGCAGAACTGAAAAGGATGGTGCAGGATGCCATGCAGTGCCATTTTGAGGCCGAAGAGATGCCCCGGCTCATCCGCCTCAACATGGTAAAGGACGAGGTAATCGCCGTATGAAGCTCCCCAGGGATATGGGCGGTGAGGAACTCGCTGCCCTCCTGGGCAGGTACGGATATAAGATAATTCGCCAGACCGGTAGCCATATACGGCTCACATCCACCTTATAAAGGCTTTGAGCATCACATCACCATCCCCAGACACAATCCTCTCAGAGTCGGCACTCTGAGCAATATCGTGAATGAGATTGCTGCTTACCTTGAAATAGAGCGTCAAAAACTGGTCAAAGAGCTATTTAGGTGAACAAACCCTCACCCAATTCCAGGGACAACATACAAATCAGGCATTACGATTCCAGTAGCCATTGCGTGCCCCTTATGCTCATATTCCGATTGCATTGCCCGCCCGGCCTATTATAGTATGTATACAGAACGACGATATTGAATAAACAATAATGCCACCATTGTTGTCAAAGTCGAAGTATCTGACTGGCCTTCAGTGTCCGAAGTATCTCTGGATGCAAATCCACGAAGCCGAGAGAATCCCCGAGGTAGATGCCGTTACCCAGTATGTCTTCGACCAGGGGCACCTGGTCGGTGAATATGCTAAGAAGCTGTTTCCCGGCGGCATAGATATCCCACACGACGATTTCATGGAGAACATCGTAACAACACGGAATCTCCTGGTAGAGAGAAAACCATTGTTCGAGGCAGGTATGCTCTCCGGAAGAATTTATTGCAGATTAGACATATTAAACCCGGCGAACGAGGATGAATGGGACATTATTGAGATAAAGTCCGGTACATCCGTGAAAGAGATATATATCAATGATGTGTCCTTTCAGAAGTTCTGCTGTGAGAAGGCAGGTTTAAAGATAAGAACCTGTAATCTGGGTTTCATAAATAACCAGTATGTGAAGAATGGCGAAATAGATTCAAAAGAACTATTCATTTTGGAGGATATCTCCGCTCAGGTGGAAGAAGTCAGCGAGGACATAGAGGAACAGGTATCCGACCTGCTCGAGGTTATCTCGAATAAAGCATGCCCTGAAATGACTATCGGCCAGCACTGTCTGACACCATACGAATGTCCACTCCGCGGGGAATGCTGGGGGTTCCTGCCTGAGAACAGCGTTTTTGATTTGCGAGGGGGAAAGACAAAGCAATTTGCTCTGTGGGAGCAGGGAATTTTGTCCATAAAGGATATTCCCGATGATATTCCTTTGTCCAGGCAACAGCAGATCCAGAAGGAATGTGTAATGACAGGAAATGTACATGTTGAGAAGGGGGAAATCCGGCAATTCCTTAGTAAATTGAAATACCCGTTATATTATCTGGATTTTGAGACGTTTGGCCCGGCGATACCGATATATGACGGCACGAGACCGTATCAGGATATCCCGTTTCAATTCTCATTGCATGTTGTGGAAAGTGAAGGATGCGAACCAGTACACCACTCGTTCCTCGCCCAGGGGACAGAGGACCCCAGGCCACAGATTCTTCGTGAACTACAAAGGCTACTCGGTTCTGAAGGCAGCATCATTGCATATAACGCCGGCTTTGAGGAATGCGTCCTGAATGAGCTGGTCGAGGCTTTTCCTGAATATACGGATTGGCTGGAAGGTATTCTCACGAGAATGGTTGATTTACTGTACCCGTTCGCCAACTTCCATTACTACAATGCTTTGCAGAAGGATACAGCATCACTTAAAAGAGTGCTACCAGCAGTTACCGGAAAGGGCTACGAGGAAATGGGTATAGGCGCAGGGATGGACGCAAGCATTGCCTTCGCGAGAATAGTGTGTGGCGATGCATCGCAAGAAGAGATTTCGCAAATACGGGCGGATTTACTCAAATACTGCAAGCTGGATACTGAAGGAATGACCTGGGTTGTGGACAAGTTGCGAGAGCTGTCGGATTGAGTTTCGATTAGTAGATTGTTCCACGAGCTCATTTTTGTGACACGAGTAACAATCCCGGGGACACCAAACCAATTAGTCCTGTTACAAATCAGGTATTGTTTCCCTAAGTGACTTTAAATACTATTCCGACTATAGCAAAAACTAAGGCAACATTCCACGATGCTATGAACGAGTAAAACAACGGCCCAGGTTTCCCGGTTTCCTCAATTGTTATTTTTCGATACTGTCCGACCCATTTAAAGATAAATAATCTGAATAATAGAAAATTGATTTTGATGCCACGCTTGGACAGAAACGAGGTAATCATAATAGAGGTTGCAATCCCCCACCCAACACTTATAAGAGCCAATATAAAAAATAAGGTACTCATAGCTTCTCCTTCCATCGCGGTTGATACTGAGAATTAACAATTACGTATGGATGTGTGATATCTTGCTTCATAATTAAGAGGATTGTAGCATATCCAGTGATAACAGAATCCCGGGGACACCAAACCAATTAGTCCTGCTACAAATCAGGTATTATGTTCCTGAAATACTGGCCTGTTATCAAGGACTTGGTAGCCTCATTACCACCAAATTGATAGCAAGAGCCACCTGTGATAACATGCCAGCACAACCGTTGGAAATGCAGGACTCTTGAGTTGAGCTGCATACTATTAACTGAAGGAAAGGGTAGAAGTGATTCCGCTATTCGAACAGTACCCACTATTACAGGAGAAGCTCGCCAATGTACCGTTATGTGAATTTCCTACCCCGGTGCAAAGGCTCGAACGATTGGGAGATGAGCTAGGCGTCAGCCAACTCTATATAAAACGCGATGACTTGAGCGGCAAACTCTACGGCGGTAACAAGCCTCGAAAGTTAGAATTCCTTCTTGGCGACGCTCTGCGCTCTAAGGCGAAGGAGGTCATGACTTTTGGTTGTGCCGGGTCGAACCATGCCCTGGCCACTGCCATATATGCGCGACAGGTCGGACTGAAGAGCATCTCGATGTTAATGCCCCAACCCAATGCCCACTATGTTCGCCGCAATTTACTCATGAGCCATTGCTGTGGTGCGGAACTACACTTGTGTGGAGCCGGGTTGGAGTCTGTAATGAATAAGCCGTTGGTTTATGCCGCAACCACCTATCAACGTTTGCGGCACTGGCTGAAAACAGGCCGTACTCCCTACATTATCCCCCCCGGCGGTTCTTCTCCCCTCGGTGATACTGGTATTGTTAACGCAGCGTTTGAATTAAGGAAACAAATCACCAGTGGAGAAATGCCGGAGCCGGAGTATATTTATGTTGCTTGCGGTACAATGGGCACAGCCGCCGGATTGATTCTTGGACTCAGGGCAGCAAAGCTCGGCAGCCGGGTAGTCTCAGTAGCGGTATACAGTGAAAAATTTATCAATGCCAGAGCAATGATTAAGATCATCGACAAGATTAACTCTTTGCTTTGTTCTCTGGATGCCTCTTTCCCCAGATTTGAGTTCTCGGAAACAGATGTTGATATTAGACACGATTATTTTGGCAAACGATATGCGCTGTTTACGGATGAGGGGATGGAGGCAATATCCCTGATGAAAAAATGTGAAGGAATCAAACTAGATGGTACCTATACAGGCAAGGCCTTAGCAGCACTTAAATATGACGCAAAAAGCGGGAGATTGCGCGGTAAAGCGGTACTGTTTTGGAACACTCTAAATTCAAGGGATTTCTCAGATGCTATAGCGAACGTTGATTATCATGACCTGCCCCCCTGCTTTCACCGTTATTTTGAGGAAGAAGTGCAGCCTCTCGACCGTGATGACTGACCACATAATCCCAGGGACGCCATCATTCACCTTATGCAGAGCCAGGACTACTACAAATCAGGCGGTATGTATACAGAGTAGCCATAACTGACGATACCCGCTAGAGTTTGGCTCAACGTCTTTGCCTCCGCCGGAACAACGACATGAACCATAGCAGACCAATTATACTGAGAAAGGAAAATGGTCGGTAGCTGACTCCCTTGCCGGTTGAAGCAACCGCTATCGCCGGGGCGGGGGGTGGTGTTAATGGGGCTACTCCTTCGGCAGGTATTTCGTAAGCAGGTGTCTCGGCAGAAATCTCATAGGAGGCTATTTTGGTGCCGCGATACTGCTCCGGCGCCCACCCCAGTGGATTGTTTCTGCCGGTAGCCTCTGCCCAGATCCATCCTGGCTCGCCTTCCAGCTCAAAGAAAGCTGTTGCCTTATTATATTCAGGTAGATAAACCAATACCGCAGTGTGCTCTGGAAGAAGTGTTATGGCTGAGCGAAATCCGGCAGCCTTATACATAACTGCCAATAACACCGCCATATCTTCACAATCCCCATACCCGATTCCATCCTCGACTATAGCTGTAGCCAGTTCGTCGGCATTCTGGGCAAACTCTACATATCCAGTTTGCTCTATGTCTGAGGTATATTTTACCCTGTCACGAACAAAGTAAAATACCGCCTCTGCCCTCCGTACTGGGTCTGGGTATTCGGCAGCAATTTGCTCACCCAGTCTATAGGCGAGGTCAGCCTGTTCCCCCAGACTTTCGAGGGCTATAACCGGACGAAACCCTGTCTTGGTTGTTTGATAAAAACCGTCTGCGCCAAAGGCGTTGGTTCTACATATCTCCCAGTCGTCAAAGATATCGCTGCCTCTCTGGTAGAAACCTTCAGACGGAAATGCCCAGGTGTAATCAGCAGTCGCCACCGCAGCTAATAAGACGACTATTAAACCCAGTAAAACCCCAATTCTCTTCATAACGGTCCGGACAGTGCCGCATGGAGTATTAAGCCAAAGAAGACGAGATACCCGAAGATATGTAACCCTGCAGCTACAGGGTTTTCCTTAATACTGCCAAACGGTATTTTAGGCGTTAGCTTGTCCACGATGTAGAATAGGGCTACTCCAAGAAGTAAACTTATCACAAAGCTCATAGCTAGCAACCCCCACGTCCTGAAATCGAAGATGTACCATACTATTGGAGCTGTGACTGCTGTTAGTGCGGTAATAGCACCGTGGATAACAAGACCAATTAAGATGAAGAAGCCAGCCATGAACAACCCAACAGCCACCGGGCTCTCGCCTATCCGTTCGCGATAATTGATATAGGGGATAAGCGCATCCAGTACTCTGATTCCCAGCCACGCCAGAAGAGCAGAAACAAAAACCAGTACCACAACCTTAGCTAACCATATCAAAGTAATTACCCAGAAAGGAACGCTTAAACCTAGCTCTGGCATATCAGTGCCTCCTTATTGCCTATATTGATTATAGTGTAGCATTTTCTTGTCTCTAGCGTGAATTCCAAAGACACCCCTGCTGCTCATCCCACTACAGATCAGGTATTACCTCCCAGAATATCAACGCTGGTATACATTGATTCTTATCAAACTGGTATCTCTACTTCCTGCGGAGGCTGAGATATCAGGATGAGAAAGCCAGCACAACACCTTTACAAAAACCCAGGAAAGCTATATTATTAAGGCACTTTATAGACTGAATCTGCCTGACAGCGACTCAAGTAATACAAGGAGGTTAAGTTCATGCAAGGCATATGGAACAAAGTGTTGCGTGTAAATCTAACTCAGAGAACTAGCCGCACAGAGGAAATTCCAGCGAATTTTTATACCAACTTCATCGGGGGTGATGGAATTGCCGGAAAAATAATGTACGACGAGGTTGGGGCGGATGTTAAGCCTCTTGACCCCGAAAATCGGGTTATCTTTGCGGTTGGACCATTTCAAGGCACTGGGTTACCCGGAGATGCAAAGTTTTGTATTTCAACCAAATCCCCTCTTACCGAAACCTATGCTAACACTATGGCAGGAGCAAATTGGGGACCCACTTTCAAGAGAACAGGATATGACGTGTTGATAGTCGAGGGCAAGGCAGATACTCCAGTATACCTGTGGATTCACGATGAGGCCGCTGAGATACGTGAAGCGCGTAAGTTTTGGGGAATGGATACGTACGAGGTTGTTGAAGTACTCAAGGAAGATGTTGGTGAGAGACGAGCTTCAGTGTTAACTATAGGTCCGGCTGGTGAAAAGCTGGTTGCTATGGCTAGTGTTGTGGCAGATAGCCATAGTTTTGCGGGGAGATGTGGTGTAGGGGCGGTGATAGGCGCAAAAAATCTTAAAGCGGTAGTTGTTCACGGAACAAAACATCCTCCTATAGCAAACCCTGATAGGTTTGAGGCGTTGCGCAAAGAATTGAGACAAAAAACTTTAAAGCTTGGTAAGGGGATGCGGGATTATGGCACGCCAGACATCGAAGATTATCACTCTCGTGGAAATATACCCATAAAGTATTGGGCCGGAGTTTCTTTTGAGGAGGGAGCCAAGAATTTAGGGCAGCCAGTGTATAATGAAGTTCTTCAGGGCAAGGCGTGGCCTTGTTTACACTGCACGGTGGGATGTCATCGCCATATCAAGGTGACGGAACCTGAAAAATACGCCTGTGAAGGTGTTGGACCAGAGTATGAAGCAGTAGCCCTGCTTGGTATGACAAATCTGGTTAGTGATCTGAAGGCTGTAGCCAAGGCCAACGAATATTGCAATAGACTGGGGATAGACGTAATATCGGCAGGTGCAACTGTAGGGTTTGCCATAGAATGCTATGAGCGAGGCTTGATCACGAAGGAAGATACAAATGGTATGGAGCTCAGATGGGGAGACGGAGACCTTCTGATAGAATTAGTCAAGCAAATAGGCTTAAGGGAAGGATTTGGAGCCTTTTTCGCTGAAGGAAATCTCGAAGCAGCCAGAAAGATTGGAAAGGGAACAGAAGAAATAGTCATGCAGGTCAGGGGTTTAGATTTTCCCGGCCACGATCCTCGCCTTTCTTGGAGCATGGCACCAAACTATGCTACATGCACTCGTGGGGCATGTCACTGTAAGGGGCTTCCGGGTGATGTAGAGTTTGGTTTATATACAGTACCTGAACTTGGTTTCCCTGAAAAAACTGAATTCTTCGATGCTCAGGGCAAGACATATTTGGCTGTTAAGTGTCAGGATTTTTCCACATTGTTAAATTCACTTTCATTATGTATGTTCATGGTCAACTGCGGTATGACATTGACTGATATACTTAATAGCTTTAATGCCATAACTGGATTAAATTGGTCAATAGAGCAGTTAATTAAAGTAGGTGAACGTAGCTTTAATCTGCAAAGGCTTATCAATATCAGGGATGGCAAAGGTGGTGAGTATGACACGCTGCCCAAACGTGTGTTTGAACCAGCAACAAGCGGCTTCCGCAAGGGCAAGACTCCCCCATTTGATGCCTTAATGAACGAATATTATGAGCTTAGGGGATGGGACAAAAGAACAGGTATTCCAAAGAAAGAAAAGCTCATTGAACTTGGGATAAGTGACTAGCACTGTAAGGGAAGAAGCGAGATAAGCATAGATGAGCTGGTAGTGGAACGCTGTAACTTTCCCAGAAAGGCAGTCAAAGGAAGGGCATAGAAGAACTAGCTACCTCAGCCCAGCGTTGCCTATGTGGTCAGCCAGATACAAACTTGACAAAAATGCCCAATGATATTAGCATAATATCAGTGGTTATAGTTTAGGTTATTGCGTACTACTGGGGATTACCGCAAACTTGCTGTTATGTATGTTCTCTAGATTTCTTCGGGTATTGGATGGCCGCGACTCTTACCAACTAATAGAAAAAAGGAGGTCATCCAATGATTTTTCAGGACAAATCAATCCAGTGTTCCGATTGTGGAACTACCTTCACTTTCAGTACTAAGGAGCAGGAATTTTTCCAATCTAAGGGCTATACAAACGACCCCAAACGCTGTCCCTCGTGCCGTGAAGCCAGGAAGTCAGAGCGATACGGAAACCGTAGCTACAGCCGCAGTACCAGCCGCCAAATGTTTCCGGCAATATGTGCCCAATGTGGCAAAGATACCGAAGTGCCATTTGAGCCCCGACAAGATCGGCCGGTGTATTGTAGCGAGTGCTACAGCAGAGTCAGAACTGGTAGATAGCTAGTTCGAAGTCAGGGAAATAATAGAAGCGGGGAATTCCAGCCTACATATCTCCCAGACTAGACCAATGATCACCCTTAAACGCATAGTTTCGAGTCTAACCTGGTCACATAGTGATACGGAGTTAGGCCGGCTTTAAGGGTTATTGAAAGGAGAATTAAATTGAAAATACTTTTGGTTTATCCACAGTATCCAGATACCTTCTGGAGCTTTAAACATGCTTTGAAATTCGTCCAAAAGAAGGCATTGAATACCCCTCTGGGAATGCTGACTGTTGCCGCCATACTACCAACCGATTGGGAAAAGAAAGCTGTGGACATGAATACAACTAGATTGAACGACAGCGACATTGAATGGGCTGACTACGTTTTTGTTAGTGCCATGATTGTCCAGCAGAGGTCAACGCGTGAAGTTGTCGATCGCTGCAAGAAACTTGGCAGGAGAGTGGTTGGCGGTGGTCCGCTGTTCACGATGGCATATGAAGATTTGGGGTTCGATGATGTAGATCATATTATTCTAAACGAAGCGGAAATTACCCTGCCGCTTTTCTTGGAGGACTTGAAGAAGGGATGCGCCAAGCATATTTACCAGACTGACCGGAAGGCAGATGTGACTGAAACCCCTGCCCCCTTATTTCCACTTCTTGATCTGAGAAAATACTCGATGGTCACGGTCCAATATTCACGGGGTTGCCCTTTTGACTGTGAGTTTTGCGGCGTCACTGTACTAGATGGTCATAAACCCCGGACCAAAACCAGTGGCCAAATCCTCGCCGAGCTAGAGGCAATCTATGATTTGGGTTATAGGGGTAGAGTGTTTATTGTTGATGACAATTTCATCGGTAACAAGAGAAAGCTCAAAGAAGGTATCCTGCCAGCCATAATTCAGTGGATGAAAGAGCGACGGTACCCGTTTAGCTTTCTTACCGAAGCCTCGATAAACCTGTCTGATGACGAAGAGCTAATGCAACTCATGTCTGATGCCGGATTCAATAATGTGTTTGTTGGAATTGAATCCCCGAATGAAGAAAGTCTAAACGAATGCAAAAAGTTCGCTAATAAGAATCGCGACCTGGTGGTTTCGGTTAAGAGGCTCCAAAACCATGGTTTTGAGGTAATGGGAGGCTTTATTGTCGGCTTTGACAGTGACCCAATTTCCATCTTCCAGAGCCAAATTAAGTTCATTCAGCAGAGCGGCATTGTCACAGCTATGGTCGGTATGTTGAATGCCCCTCCCGGAACGAAGCTATGGCATCGCCTAAAGAAAGAAAAACGCCTTTTGGCCACCGGCACGGGTGACAATACAGACGGGACTGCCAATTTCATCCCCGAAATGGACTTCAATGTCCTGGTTAACGGTTATAAGCAAATCCTGAACTCGATCTACTCGCCCAAACAATACTATGAACGGATTAATACGTTTCTAAAGGAATTCAGGCCCAATAAAAAGGTAGCCTACAGTGGCAAGTTGAGGATTGCACAACTAAAAGCATTGATTAAAGCCACATTTACATTAGGTATTAGAGACAAAGCCGGATGGTACTATTGGAAGTTGATATTCTCGTCCCTCCTGAAATATCCTCGGTTTACTGGGTTGGCTATAACCATGGCTGTTCAGGGATTTCACCTCCGCAAGATTTATGAGAAAGTGAGAAAATTCCAGGTTGATGATGCGCTGCTAGCCAGACAACAAGACCTACTGAATAGAGAACTGATTTAACTTCCCATCATAATTTCCAGTCGGTATTTATATTGATTAACGCACTGGTTGTCTAGCCAGCAAATCGCTAAACGACTTTGTGGCTCCGGAGACACTATATCAATTAGGCCTGCTATAAACCTGGTATTTATAGCATCGAATGAGCCTGCTTGTGCTTGAAGAGTTGTTAATATAGTTGTACACTGGATAATTGAGTATAGAGTGGGGGTGTCTCTGATGAGGGCTTTAATAGTATATGATTCAGTTTATGGAAATACGGAGAAAATCGCCAGGGCTATTGCTGAAGCTATTATTCCGTCCAATGAAGTCAGGGTACTAGAAGCAGGCGAGGCGAGTCCCTCAGAGCTGGAATCTACCGATCTTTTCATTGTAGATTCTCCGACCCATGCAGGCAGGCCAACGCCGCCAGTTCAAGACTTTCTTAGCAAGTCCCTAAGCTTCAAGGTATTTCAACCACACAATTATTCCTAAGTATTTCTGAGGATACCATGATCAGGCATTACGAACATACTCAGGTTGGGTACTTAATCATTGTGGCACTTGTAGCAGCAATGGTGACAATCGGGATTATACTGGCGACTGCCGGTGTTCATTGGATTGCTATAGCGGTCCTGGTTGTTCTTGCGATAGCTCTGGTGCTATTTTCCAATTTAACCGTGGTCATCAGCGAAGAAGAGCTATTAGTCCAATTTGGACCTGGAGTAATCCGCAAACGGTTTAAGTTGAATGAGATAGAATCGTGTCAAGCCATTAAAATTCCCTGGTATTACGGGTGGGGTATTCGATTAACTCCTCAAGGGATGCTGTTCAGGGTTTCTGGATTTCATGCTGTCCAGATCAAATTAATAAGGGGTAAGGAATATTTAATCGGCACTGATGTTCCGCAGGAGCTTGAGGAAGCTATTAGGCAGGCTATAAGTCATCGTTAAGGATTACTTATAAGGTGCCGCTTGAAAGTGACTCGAATTCTAGAGAAACCATACCAGTCAGGCCGGCTACAAATCAGGTAGTATTTCCCCAAAATAGCGCGAAACCAAAGGCATAGGTGGTGAACTTTGTTTAAGAGTCAAACTTGATTGGGCTGACATCCCCTCAAGTATCAAGCCTGTTTATCGGGTCATTCCAAACTGAGACAAGCACACTTAGTCGGTAAAAAAACGCCCCGAGTAACCTCACTTCCTTCACCAGCCATCATCGGATCTACCCTTCAGCCTGCTTCACACCGCTCATCACCAGCACGCCTCAACTTCCGCCGTACCCGATTCTTGTGGCAGGTCCCCGCTTGGCTACCCGGGACAGTTTTAATACTATCACATAGATGTTGCGGTTGTCAAGTTTTGTTCGTATAGAGAGATTAATTCCGACCAGGGCAGGAAACCAGTGGATGGGGGGCGAATCCAATGCGGGACAGTTCATAGGGCCAGAGCAAAGAAATGTGTGTGTTGGTTATTCTCCCACCAAACGCAACGATGACATGGCCCATGACCTCGTGGACTACCTCGCTCAAAATCTTTGTTATGAAACCCAGGGAGAGAAAGACTATGAGGAATTTGAAAATCATCTATTTCCCCTTTTTTTCTGGATGAAGGCGCCGCAGGATGCGAGAATTGTGCCTGTGATTGCCAATGGGATAGTGTAAGGGCGCAGTGGATAGGTTATCACCGGCAGAAGCCCGGCTGGCCTCGATTCATCTGGATTCATCGGGGTTTCCTCGCAATGGCACGAAAGGGAAAGCCTATTCATAATGACAAGGGGTGAACTAGTGTTAATATGTTTATACGATACCCTAAACTTACCAGTTGTATTTTAAAGTCATTGACTGAGATGTTAAAATGTTCTTAATGAAAGGCTATACATTGAGAGAGGCTGCTCAGGCTTTAGGGGTGTCAACAATTACTGTCCGTCGGTATATCAAGTCCGGCAAGCTCAAAGCCAGGCTAGTTCCTTCAAAGTTCGGAGATTCATACATTATTGAAGAACTACCCATACTCAGTAAGCCCTTAACAGATAACACCTTATCAACACAACCTCTTATCAATAAAATAGAGCAATTATCCCAGGAAGTCGGCTACTGGAAAGCTAAGGCAGAATGGCTTGAAGAAAGGTTATTGCTTCTGGAAGCCCCTAAACAGACCCCTAAGCGGAGATGGTGGCAAAGGCTATTCAGGCTATGGCATTGAGTAGACAGGGCTTCTCTAAGCACGGGTGGGAAGTGAGAGGGGGCTGATCCGGGATACTGATGTAATGAACTGAGAGAAGAGGCCAGTTCCACATGAAAAGGGTAGAGAGAATAGAGAATAGAATTTCCCGTGGCTTTACCCTGGGCGTGACACACAAATAACAGGCTTTCTGAAATAATTCCTATATTTTAATTTCTAGTGGCAGAGGTAAAATGTCCTTTCTCGGGTCTCTCAGGTGCATTCTAGCGAAAATTACAGGGACGCCATACCAATCAGGCCTGCTACAAATCAGGTATTTACAACCCAGAATATCAAGAGTGTATGATATTATCCAGGAATTTCTCATTTAAGACACTGGTTATAGCCCAAGTTTGGACTATCTGAAGGACAACCGTTAATGCGTAACAGGAGAAACCTGTTCAGGGTAAACAAAGGATTGTTAGTTCTTGTGACTATCATCCTGGTAGTCGCCTTATACCCGGGCATTCAGGGGAACCCAAGGGGCTGTGCCGCTGAAACCGAAGAGTTGTATTTCTGCATACTCCATACCAACGATATGCATTCCGAGCTCATACCCCATTCGCCGGCAGTGGACTACTGCCCCGGAGAAGAAAATCCTGCCATAGGAGGGTTCGCCCGCCTGGCTACCGCGGTGAACGAAATCCGAGAGAACAAAATGAGGGAAGGTGAACCGGTCCTTCTTTTTGATGCCGGTGATTTCTTGGGAGGTGGTCCTTTTGCCTGGCTGGCTCTCAATGGTTCTGCTGCAGAGTTGAATATAATGCAGGAAATGGGATATGACGCTGTGACCCTCGGTAATCATGAATATGATTATGGCCCTGACATTCTGGCGCAATATCTTCTACAGGCCGGATACCCCGAATCCCACCAGAAGACACTGGTACTGGCCTCCAATATGGAAGCGCCACCGGACCATCCGCTGGCTGCTCGGGGTCTCTATAGGAACACTGGCATGTTTGAGCTGGAAAATGGCCTGAAAGTAGGAGTCTTCGGCCTGATAGGCAAAGACGCTGTCCTGGTAACGGGCGACACCGGGGATGTGCAGTTCCTGGACCAGCACCAGACAGCCTGCCAGATGGTAGATGAGCTGAAAGAACAGGGTGCCGATATCATCGTGACACTAAGTCATTCCGGCGTGGATGAGGACCGGGAACTGGCACAGGAGGTGCCGGGAATTGATATAATCGTAGGTGGCCACTGTCATACAGCACTATTTGAGCCAATTCTAGAGGGCACTACTATCATTGTCCAGGCTGGTTCCCTGGGAATGTACCTGGGGCAATTGGAGCTGGCGTACAACACCAATACCGGAGAGATACGGGTGCGCAATAATGAAAACGACCATCCCTTTCTTATCCCTATAGACAGCAGTTTTGCCTGTGATCCAGAAATCGATGCCTTGGTTCGGGAATATACCCTTAACTTGAACGCCTACGTCGAGGAAGTGACCGGAGGCAAATTCGACGACATCATGAGTACAATAGCCAGATCTGAGTTTGTTCTGTCCAACCTTCCGCTCCTGAGCGAAACTGCGCTGGGCAACTTCGTTACCGATGCCATGCGCTTTGTTGTCCAGGAATTTACCGGTAAAAAAGTTGATGTGGCAGCTCAGGCTAACGGCAACATCCGGAAGAGCATCTTTCCTGGCACCATGGAACACTCTGCGGGAAACATTTCCCTCTACGAGATTATGGAAGCCACGGGTGTGGGATGTGGGCTCGACGGCTATCCAGGCTGCCCGATAGCGTCTATCTATCTCTCTGGCGAAGAAGTGCGTCGTGTGCTGGAAACAACTATATTGTTGCAGGAATTTATAGGGGACTCTTATTTTCTACATTTCTCCGGCCTGCGGTACAGCTACAACCCCGCCAACGCAGTGCTCTTGACGGTGCCTTTTATAAACCGGCCTGTTCCCACGACCCGCGCGGTTACCAGTGCCGAGCTTTATATGGGGGACGGGATTCAGTCTGCTAACAGTGAAGATTACATCTCCTTAAAGCGTGGAGATGAAAAGTTGTACCATGTGGTCACCGATGCCTACCTCCTGCTGTTCCTCCCCATGGTAGCAAACATGCTGCCTCAGTTGGAGGTAATCCCTAAAAACGCTGATGGAGAGCCGGTGCCGCTGGACAAGATAGGCCAGCTGATAATATGTCGTGACGATGGAAGAGAGCTCAAAGTGTGGGAAGTGATGCTGATTTACGCAGCCCAGCTATCTGGAGAGGATGGGGTATCGAGGATCCCCGATTATTATGCAGGTGTTGCCGGACGCATCACCAAAACCTGGACTTTTCCCCTGGTAGGGTGGCTTCTCTTTATACTGGCAGTTATTATGGCTGGCATAATATACCTGGTCTTCCGCATGAGAAGGCGCAGAAAATCCAGGGATACCATACCAATTTAGGCTCACTACAAGTTAGGCATTATGTCCTCATGGTATCCTAACTGAGTGGATACAAGACCCTTCGCCTACGTTATGTTGTATGATCGGAAGGAATTTGGTCCTTGAGACAGGAGCACTTTTCTAAGATTCATACAATCCGACTGGGTGGGACCCTGTTGAAAATAACGTAAGCCAATTCATCTGCCGTTACACAGGGAGAAGCTGAGTTTTTGAAAACTGGGGCGATTGCTTTATACTATTTGAGGTTGATGCCGCGATGATTGTATAAGCGGTGCAGGATGGTTACCTTGGGCGACAGGGATTTAGAACTGCTGGAATTTCACAAAATAAGGGAGATACTGGCAGGCTTTACTTCGTTTTCCGCCAGCCGGCAACTCGCCCTCGATCTCAGACCTCTCTGGGATGAGGAAGAAGTCTGCCTGCGGCTCAGGGAGTCGACTGAGGCGCGCCACCTGCTTTCACTCAGCCCAGACTTTCATATCGGCGACGTTGTTGATATACGGGAAGTGGTGAGGATGGCAAGACGGGGCAAAGTCTTGGAGCCTACGGCTCTGCTGGAAATCGAAAGGACGCTCGGTGCCAGCCGGCGGTTAAAAAGCTACCTGATGAACCTGTCGGGCGAACTCCCGTTGCTCAGTGGCCTGGCCAGGGATATTGTGCCATTGGAGCAGCTTCAAAAGGATATCAGTGGCTGCTTAACTCCGACGGGCGACCTGCTGGACACCGCCTCCTCCAGGCTGGCGTCGGTGAGACGTAGAATGCGAGAGGTACGCCAGGAATTGCTCACTCAGCTGCAAGCCATAATCAGGTCACCAAGGAGACAGAAAATAATCCAGGAGCCCATTATTACCGAGCGAGGAGGTCGGTATGTAATTCCAGTCAGGGAGGAATGTCGCCGTCAGATAAAGGGCATTGTTCACGACGTCTCCAATACAGAGGCTACTGTGTTTATTGAGCCGTGGGCGACTATAGACGTGCAGAATGAACTGCGCGAGTTGACTATGGATGAGAGACGTGAAGTGGATAGAATACTGAGAACGCTCAGTTCCGAAGTCGGAGCGTACGAACGCGAGATTTCGCGTAATATAGAGCTGATTGCCCAGATTGACCTGGCGCTGGCTAAAGCAAGATATGCCAGGGAGGCAAAAGCCACCGAGCCCATTATGGTTGCCGCTGGCAGAAACCCTGAAACAAAGGTGAACAAATCGGCTGGGGTGTTCAGGTTGGTCGAAGCCAGACATCCGCTGCTGGGAAGTAAAGCGGTGCCGCTATCGGTAGAGATTGGCAGGGATTTCTCCATTCTTGTCATTACCGGTCCCAATACAGGTGGTAAGACGGTTGCTCTTAAGACCATAGGACTCCTCAGCCTGATGGCGCTGGCCGGCTTGCCTATTCCAGCTCTGGCAGAAAGCCATATTCCTCTTTTTGATGGCGTATATGCTGACATCGGTGATGAGCAGAGCATTGAGCAAACCCTTTCTACATTTAGTTGGCACATAGGTAATATTGTGCGTATCAACAACAGTGCCACGGAAAAAAGCCTGGTGCTTCTGGATGAACTGGGCACCAACACCGACCCGGGCGAAGGCTCAGCTCTGGCCCGGGCTATCCTGCTCCATTTCTTATCACAGGGAACGATAGCTGTGGCTACTACTCACTACACTGAATTGAAGGCGCTGGCTCACACTACCGAGGGCATGCAAAACGCTGCTCTTGACGTTGACCCCGTTACCATGTCGCCTACTTATCACCTGACGGTAGGCATCCCGGGTGGCAGCAACGCTCTGGCTACGGCATCCCGCCTGGGACTGAGTGCCGAGATTATCACCCGCGCCCGACACATGCTTTCCGAGGGCGCTCAGGAGCTTGGGGATTTGCTTGCCCATCTGGCAACCGAGCAGAAAAATATTGAGTCGCTCCGCCATAGCCTGGAGAAGAAATTTAGCGAAGCGCAGCAGAAGAACGCTGAGCTGGAGAACAAGATTCGCCAGTTAGAAGCAGAGAAGCAAAAAATCATCAAGGATGTCCGCGACCAGGTTGTTCGAGAAGCTGCTGGACTACAGAAGGAGCTCCGGGAAGCGACAGCAGAATTGCGTAAGGATAAATCCAGGAAAGGAATTGAGCGGGCAAAAAAGACATTAACGGAGGTACGGGAGCAGTTAAATGCCGAAGTGTGGCGGGCACGACCGGCGGTCGAGATGGGTGAACAAGAAGGGGAGACAGGTGCTATTACCGTTGGCGATACTGTCTGGCTAAAAGAGGTTGGTATGCCTGCCACGGTGCTTTCGGTGTCTGAGGAACGAGGACTTGTCGAGGTCCATGCCGGGAAAGTGAAGATGACGCTCAATCTGGACAGCGTGGAGAAGAGGATGCCATCAACCGGCGCAGCGAAGACCGGCGGTGCTGTGATAACGAGAAAATTGAGCAAGCCTAGTATTCCCTTGGAGCTTGACCTGCGGGGGAAGAGGGCGGAAGAGGTCGAGCTGGCGCTGGATGACTACCTTAATGAAGCGTCTCTTTACGGCTTGAGCCAGGTTCGCATCATTCACGGTATTGGCACGGGCACCGTGCGCCAGATTGTTAGGGAGGTTCTCGCCTCTCATCCGCTGGTCACGTCTTTCCGAGCCGGCGAGAAGGGTGAGGGCGGCGATGGCGTTACAGTGGTCAGCATGTAGCCCCAGGTTTTGTCAAGTGGGGGGGCGGAGAATATTTAATAATATCATGTTCATATCACAGAGATTCCGCCTGGGCAGGTCGAAGATGCTCGGCTTCCTGGACGAGCTGGCTTTGACTGGAGGCAAGGCGATATCGTTATATTTTCCGCAGGGTATGCCACCAGCCAGGGTGAAAAACTTGCTGGGAAGGGCGTTTGCCGAAACTGCCATGCCGGTGGGCATAACTGAGGTTATTGCTGGCTCAGGGACGGGAGCGGCGCTTTTTTCGAGTCTGCAGAGAGCGTACCTGGTATTGCCTCCATTCCCAATCGCAGAAGAATATATCACCGACGGCTATGATGTTGAGCTGTTGCGAGCTCTTCTCAGTCACGACTTCCTTATCGCTCTGGTCCTGGTCCGCCTGGGAGCATACAGCATTGGTATATGCAGGGGCACAGAGCTCATCGGTAGCAAGACGGGAACGGGACTGGTGCACGCCCGCCACAAAAAGGGCGGCTCATCGCAGGCGCGTTTTGCCCGACACCGGGAAAAGCAGATAGAGTCCTTTCTGGACAGGGTTTGTAGTCACGTCCGAGAACATGTCGAGCCCCATGCCCGGTCAGTCGACTTTCTGGTCTATGGCGGAGCTAGAACTACAATACTCTCGCTGCGTAAACGGTGCCTGTTCCTGAGCCAATTTGAGGACCGCATACTGCGGATGCTGCTGGATATACCTGAGCCGCGCAAGGCGGTACTGGAAAAGGCCATCGGCACTCTCTGGTCCAGCGATATCATCGAATGGTGCGAGGAAGATCTTTAACCGCGAATTCCCGGGGCACCATGCCGATATCAGCCGACTATAAGTCAGATATTATGTGCTCAGAATACCATTACCAAATGGCTTGTATTTTCAGCGGATTGTAGAGTATGCTTAAACTTAAATTGGAAGGTGAATGGATTACATGCCAAATAGTAGAAGGAGGTAACAATGGCAGAAAAAGTGTTACAAGCATCAAAAGTGCCGCCGACCCCACCCGCGTACCCCGCAACTTTGACAATCGACTACCCGGACAGACCTCTTAATCGGTTAACCACGTTCTTCAGAATCTTCACAGTGATTCCAATCGCCATTATCCTGGTCCTGGTAAATACAGGAAACTTTGAATGGGTTGGAGCAAGTGGTTGGTCCTGGGAATACTCTGCGGGAGGCATCTTGTTTCTGGCACCCTTACTCATGATTCTTTTCCGGCAGAAGTATCCCAGGTGGTGGTTTGATTGGAATATAGCATTGACCAAGTTCAGTGCACGCGTTGGCGCTTATATTGGTCTGCTTACAGATGTGTACCCGTCAACTGACGAAGAGCAATCGGTCCATATTGAGATTCCGTATCCCGACGTCCCTAAAGACCTCAACCGTTGGTTGCCACTGGTGAAATGGTTTCTAGCTATCCCGCACTACATCGTCCTGTCTTTCCTGGGGATTGCAGCCCTCTTTTGTGTGGTGATAGCCTGGTTTGCTATCCTGTTTACCGGTCGCTATCCCAGAGGTCTATTTGACTTTGTAGTTGGCGTATCCAGGTGGGGACTGAGAGTAGCCGCATATGCTCTTTTGTTGACAACAGACCGCTATCCTCTCTTCAGTCTGTCTTAGATGTACCTGGCCATATTAGCCAGAATTCCCGGGGTACCGTACCAATCAGGCTTACTACAAGTATGGTAATAGCTGGTGAGAGTAACCGAGCTTGTGCTCTGATCTCTACAGGTAAAATTGTGGTGTCTGTGAGTACCGGGGGTTGACTCAACCTGTTTTACTCCTGGCGTCGGCTTCCAGGTCGAGAAGTGCTCTTTTTCTGGCGAGCCCTCCACCATAACCTGTCAGATTGCCATTTGCACCGATAACCCGATGGCAGGGCACAATGATGGAGATGGGGTTGCTGCCAACGGCGCCGCCCACTGCCCGAGCGGCATTAGCTCGTCCCAGGGAACGTGCCAGTTCGCTGTAGGATACAGTCTCCCCATAGGGGATATTTTGCAATAGCTGCCATACTTGGCGCTGGAAAGGTGTACCGCGCAGGTCCAGGGGCACGGTAAAGAGGAAGAGTTTTCCTGCGAAGTAATCATCCAGTTCAGAAGCTGCCCATTTGTTGTATTCGTCCTCTCCCTGTCTTATTTGAATACCGTTGTGTTGTAGTCGTGCGATCTCTGTTTGGACATCTTCTTCTGGCTCAATGCTGACGATGCCTTGTCTTGAACTGAGGATGACATAGATACCAAGAGGGCTTTTATAGTGGGTCATAAAGAAGATTTCGGGCTCGACAGAATGCCTATCTGGCTTGCAGACTTTACATGCGCGGTAGCCATGAGCTCTGGCCTCTTCCCGTGACTTGAAGTAAACCAGATTCTCCGGCTTCACATGCTTACCGGCAGGACAATCGGGTCGGCAATAGATTCTGGTAGTGCGGCATCCCTCAACGCCAGTAATATTATGTGATTCAACAGCCATCTGCACACCTCCGAATAGTATTGAGGAAACCACGTTTTAGAAACAGCCTCAAAAGTTATCAACCTCTGTAGCGCAGCATTTCATATGCTGTTTCTTTTCGGCAGGGAGCAAATCCCCGCCCTACGAAGCTCGAACAAATTACTTGGCGTTTCGTATTTCTCCCAACGCGCCCTCCAAAATACCTGTTGCTTTGTCCACCTCTTCTTCGGTGGTGATAAGGGGAGGCATAAAGCGAAGGGCATTGGGCTTCACTTTGTTGACCAGCAAGCCTCTACCGAGGCAGGCCAGCACCAAAGGCTCAGCGATTTCCTGGTTGAATTCCAGAGCTATGAGGAGTCCCTGTCCCCTCACCTCAGCGATAGAATCAAACTTTTGTTTCAGGCTTTCCAGCCTGGTCATGAAATAATTCCCTACCCGCTTCACCTTTTTCGGTATCTCGTTTTTAATGATATATCTCAAAGTGGCATAAGCGGCGGCACAAACCAGCGGGTTGCCGCCAAAGGTGGAGCCGTGATCACCCGGGGAGAAAACGGAAACATTTTCTCTGGCTAAGATAGCTCCAATGGGCACACCGCTGCCCAGTCCTTTGGCCAGAGTCATTATATCCGGTTCGACCCCATACTGCTCATAGGCAAAGAGGGTTCCCGTCCGCCCGATGCCCGTCTGGATTTCATCAAGAATGAAAAGGATTCTCCTCTCCCGGCACCAGTTTTGCACCTCTTGAAGATAGTCATCGCCGGGAATATTAACCCCCCCTTCTCCCTGGATGGGCTCCAGCATTACAGCGCAGGTTTGATTATTAGTTGCCTGCTTGATTGCCTCGACGTTATCATATTCAACGTTGACAAAGCCATCGGGCAGAGGTAAGTAGGTCTCCTGAAATTTACGCTGCCCTGTTGCGGCGGTCATAGCTAGAGTACGCCCATGAAAAGAATTATAGGTAGTGATGACCTCGTAGGCGCCGTTGAGGTGAAGTTTTCCATATCTGCGGGCAAGTTTCACCGCCCCTTCATTAGCTTCGGCACCACTGTTGCAAAAGAAAACTCTATCAAGGCAGCTATGCTCAATTAGAAGTTGCGCCAGCTCTACCTGCGGGATGGTATAGAACTGGTTGGAGGTCTGGATCAGGGTTTTAGCTTGCTTTACCAGTGCCTCGACTACTACCGGCGGGCAATGTCCCAGGCTATTTACCGCCCAGCCACCGACGAAGTCGAGGTATTGCCTGCCCTGGTCATCCCAGACCCAGGCTCCTTGACCGCGAACCAGTGTCACAGGGGTCCTGTTCACTGTTCTGAGGAAAAGTTTCTGCTCTAATGCTTGCCAATTACTCTGCGACAATTGTTGTACCCCCTGATTTAGTTTTCTGAGCCTGTCCGCCGATGTCATCAAGCAAGGCATGGGAAGTTCTGCCGTCTATGATGTGCACGACCCTTGTGGTAGTCAGGGCTCTAAGACTGGCTTCTATCTTAGGAATCATACCCCCGGAAGCTATGCCGGAGTCAGCCATATTCCTTGCCTCAGCCGGGTTGAGCCTGGGGATCACTTTCCCTGATCTGTCGTGGATACCGTCAACATCGGTCAGGAATACGAGCTTTTCTGCGGCTAATGCCGCGGCGATTTCTCCAGCAGCAGTATCACCGTTAATATTGAGTAGCATTGTCTGGCCTTCAATCGAGCCAAAACTTATGGGCGCGACCACTGGCATATAGCCGCCATTCAGCAATAAATTCAATAGAGTGGTGTCAACGGCGACAATTTCTCCCACATAGCCCAGCTCAGGCCTCTTGACGCTGGCCCGGAACAAGTTGCCATCGCAGCCACTCAGTCCCACCGCCTTTCCTCCCATAGACTGGATAGCCACTACTAATTCCTTGTTAACCAGACCTCCCAGCGTCGCAGCCGCCACCTTTAGTGTCTCGGCATTGGTAACCCTCAAACCTTCTACAAAGCTGGTTGGAATGCCCATCCGAGCAAGCCACTCGGAAGTCACTTTGCCGCCACCGTGAACTACTACCAGGGACATATCCTGTTTCTGAAGCTCCACCAGATCCTCAAGGGTGGTGTCGTGATTTCCCAGGGTACTGCCGCCAATCTTGACTACTATGACGCCCTTTTGCATTACGTGGTATATGCGCTGTTAAGAGTAACATACTCCTCGGAGAGGTCGCAACCCCAGGCGGTGGCCTGTCCATTTCCTGAATTCAGGCATAGCTTTATGAGCACATCATCGCTGTTGCTCAAAGCCGATGTCATTTCCTGCTTACTGAAGGATATGGGGTGGCCCTGCTTCATGACACAGACGTCATTTATATAGACGTCCAATTTGTCTTCGCTCACCGTTGCGCCGCTTCGCCCCAGGGCAGCAACGATACGCCCCCAGTTGGGGTCATTGCCATGAATGGCTGTCTTCACCAGCGGTGAACTGGTGATAGTTCGGGCTGCCTGGCGAGCTCCAACCTGGTCTGCTGCCCCTTGTACTGTGACTTCGATAAGTTTTGTAGCTCCCTCGCCATCCCGAACTATGGACTTAGCCAGATGCGTGCATACTGCATTTAAGGCTTCTTGGAAAGCGTCGCCATTGTCAAAGCCAATAGGCTTGTTACCAGCCAAGCCATTGGTTAATAGGAATACACAATCGCTGGGGCTGGTGTCGCTGTCAATACTTATCATGTTGAAAGAAGAGTCCACCGCCTTCTGTAATGCTACTGGCAGAAACTCGGCACTCACTACAGCGTCGCTGGTGATAAAACAAAGCATAGTAGCCATGTCGGGATGAATCATGCCTGCTCCTTTAGCCGCTCCTCCGATGATGAACTCACCTCCTCCTGAATCCACCTGGGTGGCTATTTCCTTTGGTCTGGTATCTGTGGTCATTATTGCCCGGCAAAAATCGTGGCCTCCTCTCTTGGTTGGCTTTATCTGAGAAATTCCAGCCTTGATTCTATCCATGGGCAGTGGCACACCAATCACGCCGGTACTGGCTACTAGAACGTGTTCCGTGTTTAATCCTAGTTTGGCCGCCGCCAGGTTCGCCATTTCCAAGGCGTCTGCCAGACCTTGTCTTGCTGTGCAGGCATTGGCATAGCCGGAATTCGCCACTACTGCCTGCGCCTTTCCTTTTGCTATATGCCTTCGGGATAAAATAATCGGAGCTGATTTAATTTGGTTGGTGGTGAAAACGCCGGCAGCCGCACAGAGCACTTCGGAGCAAAGAATAGCTAAATCAAGCTCATCTGTATTTTTTATTCCAGCGTGCACCGCTCCGGCGAGGAATCCTGAAGCTGAACTAATACCGCCTGAAGGAATTAACTCAAACATGAAACCTAAATATAACAAGAAATTGGGACAGCGTCTATTCCCAGCGACTTAGCAGCTCGGACATTCCTTTGGCTAGATTGCTTAGTTGCGCCACGCCCCGACATGTCGGGGCGTGGCAATCCCGGCAGCAGCGAGTGGCAAGACCTCTCTTCCCGGTATTGTGAGCCTTTCGCTTGGTGGCATTCTGAGTTTTGATGAATCGGGACTCAGGGCGACAAAGGATGGAGCCTGAAGTTGTTTTCGCCTACTATCTTGCTTAATTCTCTAGCTAATTCGGGGCAGTAATTGACTGTTGTCTCCGGCATCTCAAGGTTAGTTACTTCACCATCGCTGATAATTGCTAGAGACACTCTGTCCTGTCCGGGATAACCATTGAGGATATCTATAATTTTGTGGAGGCGTTCAATGTCTTTTTCTGCGTCGCCCGACTGATTGATATCTATCAAGACATGCCGACGCTGTGGTTCCTTTAGTACCTCTTGCCTTACAGGGAGGAGCATTGCTTCTTGGCAGTTTAATTGCACTTCCCCATCCTTGACTTTCACTATACCCTTGATGGTGAGGATGTTGCCCTCCTGCCATAGCCCTTGAGTGCGCTCGTAAAGCCTGGGCCAGGCGATGACCTCGACACTGGCATCCAGGTCCTCGATTGAGGTGACAACAAAGGGGCGGTTATCTCTGGTGTAAGCTTGGCGTACCGCAACCACCATGCCTGTGATTGTCACTGTTTCACCAACCATGTCCATATTGATTTCGGCGCAGGAAGTAACGCCTGGCAAAGATGATTCCCTGTCGAAGAAATTAAGTGGTTGCGAGAAATAGACCCCTAACAGTTCTCTTTCCCACATAAGCTTTTGCTTGATGGATACCTCTTCTTGAGCTTGCTGGTAACCAGTGTGCGAGGTGGGAGAGCTTGGCCCATATAAATCATCAAACATGCTAACTTGTCCCGATTCTTTTGCTCTTTGTTTCGTTTGAGACAGGGAGATAATATTATTCAGTGACTCCAGTAGCACCTTGCGGCTGCCCAGAGAATCAAAGACACCAGCTTTTATCAGGCTTTCCAATACTTTCTTATTGATGTTACGAAGGTCGGTTCGATGGCAGAAGTCCTCCAGGGACTTAAAATCGCCCCCTGACTCCCGTCCAGCCAGGATATGCTGAATTGGTGAAAGCCCGACATTTTTTATAGAAGCCAGCCCAAAGCGAATGGCTGCCTCACTCCGTTTCTCTCCATTTACTTGAGTGGAAGCCGAGGGAGAGGTCTCAATGGTGAAGTTAGCATGGCTCTTACTGATGTCTGGCGGGAGTACTTTGATGCCCAACCTTCGACATTCAGCAATCGCTGAACGGACTTTTTCCATATTGTCCGAGTAAGTATTGAGCAAAGCGACCATGTACTCAATGGGATAGTTTGCCTTAAGATAGGCGGTGCGGTAAGCAAGGAGGGCATAGGTGACGCTGTGGGCCTTATTGAAGGCGTAACCGGCGAAAGGTTCGATTAGGGAAAACACTTCCTTGGCTAATTTCGGTGATATGCCATTTTTTTTAGCTCCGGCGATGAAATTACGCTCCTCTTTCTTCATCGCCGCAGGTATCTTTTTACCCATAGCTTTACGAAAGATGTCAGCCTGACCGAGGCTATAGCCGGCTAGAGCCTGGGCGATAAATATTACCTGCTCCTGATAAACGATAACTCCGTAGGTTTCTTTTAAAATCTCCTCCAGAATGGGGTGGGGATAGTGAATAGGGGCAACACCCTGCTTGGCTTTAATAAAAGTGGGAATTTGTTCCATGGGGCCAGGGCGATAGAGCGCCACCATGGCAGCGATGTCGCTGAAGTTAGTTGGCTTGAGTTCCTTGATATAGCGGCGCATCCCGGCACTTTCTAGTTGGAAGATGCCTTTGGTTTCCCCCGAGGCAAGCAATTCAAAAGTCTTAGCATCGTCGAGAGGAAGATGCTGCAAATCCAGGGAGACTCCACGAGTTTGTGCAATCAGCTCTTTAGCTTTAGCTAGAATGGTCAAATTAGATAGCCCCAGGAAATCCATCTTCAGCAGTCCCAGGCGAGCGATGTTCCCCATGTGGAACTGGGTCATGACAGTGCGATGCTCACCCTTGCCCACCAGTTGTAGTGGCACATATTCAGTTAAGGGCTCATGTGAGATAACTACACCGGCGGCATGGGTGCTGACATGCCTGACCGTTCCCTCTAATTTTCTGGCTGAGTCGATCAGATTACGTATTGCATCGTCCTGGAGATAAATGTCATGAAGTTCCCTGCTCTGTTCCAGGGCTCTATCCAGGGTTATGGTCGGTTCCAGAGGAATGAGACGAGCTACCCTGTCAACCTGAGCATAAGGCATGCCCAAAGCACGTCCGGTATCTCTTATGGCTGCTCTGGCTCCCAGGGTGCCAAAGGTAGTAATTTGAGCTACGTGGTTGGGCCCATATTTCTGGTTAACGTAGGCCAGGACTTCGTCGCGGAGATCATCTTGAAAATCGAGGTCAATGTCAGGGAGTTCACGGCGCTCGACATTGAGGAATCGTTCAAAAACAAGTCCATAGGCCAGCGGGTCTATGTCGGTGATCTCCAGACAATAAAGAGCCAGGCTGGCAGCAGCGCTTCCCCGAACACCGAAATAGATGCCCTGCTTCTTGGCAAAGGAGATGATATCCCAAACAACCAGGAAGTACTGGGCAAACTTTGTCTTCTGTATGACATCAAGCTCGTAGCTGAGCCTTTTCTTGGTCTCCTCTCCGGCTTCAGGATAACGTTTTTCCAAGCCTTGCCAGCAAAGCTCAGCCAGGAAATCATCAGCTTGCCTGCCCTCGGGCAATTCCACCTGCGGCAGATGTAACTTGGTAAAATCCAGCTCCAGTTGACACATATCAGCTATGGCTTGAGTATTTTCCACAGCCTGAGGCAAGTCGGCAAACAGTTGTTTCACCTCTTCTGGGCTTTTCAGATAGAAGAAGTCGCCAGCCATCTTCAGCCTTTTTTCATCATACACAGGTATTGGTCTGGATACACAAAAGAAGTTCATGAGCAGGGGCGTCTTTTTTATCAACGTAATGTACATCGAACGTGGCTACCGGCGGTATATCAAGTTTTGCCGACAGTGCAACAAGCTCCTGGTTGATTTGCTCCAGTTCAGGGATAGGGTGTCTTTGTATCTCCAGGTAGTAATCGTCGAAGGTTTTTTTGTACCATAAAGCTGTTCTGACAAGTTCGTCGTTTCGCCCCTCGAGGATAAGTCGAGCAAGCTCCCCCTGAGCACACCCGGAAAGGGCAATAAGCCCGTCATGATGGAGCTTGAGAAGCTCCTTATCCACTCTGGGCTTATAGTAAAATCCCTCAAGATGGCTTTTAGTAACCAGTTGGAGCAAGTTACGGTAGCCCTTTTCGTTCTTGGCCAGTAAAGTAAGATGATAGGGGCTCTTGTGGGTTGGGTCTCGGCTGTGGCAATCGGTCTCGGCGACATAGACTTCGCAGCCAATGATTGGTTTTATCCCTGCTTCCTTAGCTGCTACGTAAAAATCAATAACGCCATACATGGCGCCGTGGTCGGTGATAGCAAGGCTGTCCATGCCCAACTCTTTGGTGCGGGCAATAAGCTGGGGGATGCGGCACATGCCATCGAGTAAGCTATATTCGGTGTGGACGTGAAGGTGAGCAAACTTCTGAGGCATTGGTTAGATTATAGCATTTGCGGCAACGGCACCAAACGAGGGATTTGGCATTCTGAAAAATTTCTTTACAGCGCTCTCTTCTATAGTAGTTTTCGCCAGAGCTCCGCTGTTGTCATTTGGGTAATTGCGTATTATGCTGTCTGGGAAAGGGTTTGCGATGTAGTGGGACAGCGAATACCATACTACTGTACTTGACTGTCCCACTTCACGATGTCGGCGAGTTCACCCACCGTGGTAGATTTCCGTATCTCGACAAAAGATAACATTCGGAGTTTTCCGTCTTAGCGGCTCCGCAAACCGGAGATGGCTGATAAATACCTTGAGAAACCGGCCCAGCGGTGAGGTTAATGGCAGAACTCTGTGTAATTCCAGCAAACACTCACTGCAGTTAATCTGCTAAAAGCGATGTAACTGATATCAAGATGCCTGACTTTCGTAGCTATTTGAAAATAGGATGCCTGGCTGGACTCAAGCGGGGCTGGCGTAGTTACCTCTGGATATGCCGGATTATTATTCCTGTTTCACTGCTGGTAACCCTCTTCCAGTGGACGGGCTGGCTGAATCAACTCAGTTTCTTATTAAGTCCCTTGATGAACCTGATTAATCTACCTTTCCAGGCAGCATTACCAATTATTGGCGGAATGTTAATCAATGTTTACGTCACTATCGCTGCCATGACCGCCCTGCCATTCACCATTGAGCATATGAAGCTGATTACCGTATTTACCCTGATTTGCCATAACCTCATTATTGAGGGGATTATTCAGCACAAATCGGGGATTAATGCCATCAAGATAACACTTATTCGTATTGCGGCAGCTATCCTGACGGTGCTCATTGCCTCACAGTTTCTCGGTGATACCAGCCAGAGTATCCCGGCGGCTGCCCAGCTTACTTTTGACGCTCCACTGCTTCTGATTCTGAAGGATTGGGCAATAAACCTGATGACCTTGCTCCTAAAAATTTTGGGCATCATCATGGTTATCATGGTCATGCTGGAGCTTTCCCAATCTTTGGGATGGACGGAGTACTCCGTGAAAATTTTCCGACCTTTGATGAAAGTGTTTGGCCTGCCAGAGCGAGCGGCAACCTTATGGGTAATCAGCGTCGGCTTTGGACTGACGTACGGCGGAGCTGTTACTATTGACGAAGCTAAAAGGGGAATCTTGAACAAAGAAGAATTGGAGCGCCTTCATATTTCCATCGGCATCAATCATAGTATGGTGGAGGATCCTCCTTTATTTCTGGCACTAGGGATAAACCCTTTCTGGGTATGGGTACCAAAGCTGCTCATGGCAATAATAGCCGTGCAACTTTATCGAGCTATATACTACTTGAAGAAAAAGTTACTTCGCTGAGGGGCGGAATCTTGACTGTCTGTGTCTCCTGGCAAATGGGAATTTAATATTGCATGCAATTTGGCTTTTTTTATCCGGGTAACCCGACAATAGGCTATGATTAGTCTGTGTGGTGTTGCTCGTAACCTTGCCCTTATTGA
>JAGHCA010000053.1 GCA_021160725.1 Dehalococcoidia bacterium
ATATTCGGGGGACATGATACCTGATCTGTAGCAGGCCTAATTAGTATGGAGTCCCTGGAATTAGCAGGAAAGACTGTTTTTTGCTACAATAGAGCACCACACCATGGGTTACTACTTAGGTGTAGATATTGGCTCTGTCAATACTAAACTGGCACTCATAGATGAGAACGGCGGGGTTGTTCAGTTTGACACCGAGAAGATAAGCTCTGGACCCAGAGCCGCCGTCAGCTCACTTATCGCCAGGCTGGGTGAGAGATTCAATCTAGAAGAGATTGTCGCTGCCAGTGTATCCGGCTCGGGCAGGGGCGTCATTCCCAAGGAGCTGGGCTGGAAGGAATACAGCAGCTCACTGGCGATTGCCTCCGGACTGCTTCACCATTACCCCGACGTTAAAACTATCATACAAATCGGCGGCCAGAGCACCCTGGTGATAGAGCTGGAAGATGGCTTGAAAAAGCCGTGGAAGGTGGAATCCAATCCCCTTTGCGCTGCCGGCACTGGTAGATTCCTGGAACAACAGGCATACAGGATTGGCATCAGCATGGAGGACTTCGCCAACCTGGCACTGAAATTCGAAGGCACAGCACCCAGGATAGCCGCCCGGTGCAGCGTCTTTGCCAAAACTGACCTCATCCACCTTCAGCAGAAGGGCGTCCCGCTGGATGCCATGCTGTATTCGCTTTGCGAAAGTGTGGCTCGGATGGTTGGCTCCTTGAAGAAAGGAACTTTCCAGGAGCCGGTCTATTTTGTGGGCGGCGTTGCTGCCAATCCTGCCGTGGCCAAATCTCTCAATGACATGATTTCCGCCCGGAACGGGCATCCCGTCGAGGTAATCATTCCCGAAAACTACCTTCACATGGAGTCCCTGGGTTCGGCATTATTGTCCATAGGGAAAGCCTCCCAAGGCGTTATGCTGTCAGGAACGGATGCCAAGCAGCGCCATTTTGAAATGCCCAGATTAGAAGCAGTCGCTTCGACTAGTCAGAGTAAGGATGGCCGAAGGATAGAAGAACAATGCGTGGGCTACCTCGGGATTGACATTGGCTCCACCAGCACCAAGGCCGTGATACTTGATGAGACAGGCAAACGAGTGCTGGCCAAGAACTACCTGATGACTGCGGGAAGGCCAGTTGAGGCTATCAGGCAGGTCTTCAGGAACTTGCTTCGGGATGGCGCAGACAAGGTCAAGATAGCTGGTGCGGGCGTTACCGGCTCGGGCAGATACCTGGTGGGTAGCTTCATCGGAGCTGATTTGATTAAGAACGAGATAACGGCACAGACCAGAGCTGCCGCTGAGATGGACCCTGAAGCGGACATTATCGAGATCGGCGGGCAGGACTCCAAGCTGGTCATCAAGAGAAACGGTATTGTCGTGGACTATCACATGAACAAAGCCTGTGCCGCGGGGACAGGGAGCTTTATTGACGAACTGGCCGAGATGCTTGGCGTTTCCGTGACCAACGGCGAGTTTGCCGACCTGGCATTTGCCGCCCCACATACTATTGACCTGGGAACGAGATGTGCTGCCTTTATGGGTCAAGCGGTGGCTTCGGCACAGCAGGAAGGCGTGCCCCTGGAAATAATCATAGCCAGTCTAGCTAATTCCATAGCCAAGAACTATCTCTCCAAGGTAGTGGAGCACAGAAAGCTGGGTGACAAGGTTATTCTCACCGGAGCGGTGTTCTACAACAAGGCTGTGGTCTCTGCCTTTCACCAGCAACTTGAAGGCAAAACATTGACTGTGCCAGAGCACAAGGAAGTCAGCGGCGCCATAGGCGCAGCCCTCTTGGCAAAAGAAGCCATGGCCGGCCAGGAATCGAAGTTCAAGGGCTTTCAGGAGGTTTTGGATAGAGAGTGTAAGCTTACTACATTCGTGTGCAAAGGGTGCGACAACAACTGCACCATTACCCGGATGGAGATGCCCGGTGAAGAACCCAGCTATTATGGCAGCAGGTGCGACAAGTATGACGCTATAGCCAGCCATGCCAGGAGAGAGACATTCTTCGATAAGCGAGAGCAGTTGCTCTTTCGAGAGTACAAGAAGGATGCCGGCACAGGACCTACAGTAGGCATCCCCAGGGCTCTTCTGGTGTACGACTATGCTCCGCTGCTTATAGGTTTTCTCAACGCTCTTGATGCCAGGGTTGTCCTTACCAGCCAGACCAACAACGCAATCATGGACCAGGCCATCGAGTTAAGCTACACCGACAGTTGTTTCCCCATGAAGCTACTTCATGGACACGCGGCAATGCTCAAGGATACAGATTACATCCTCTATCCCTGCGCTATTCGCCTGGGTAGAAAAGATGGGGATGAGAACCAGAAATACTCCTGCCCCTTAGTTCAGGCCTCCCCGTTTATAATACGAAACGTGCTGGACTTTGGGGAACGGCTGTTGATACCCCTAATTGATTTCAGTCAGGGCGATGACGATGTGATAAAGAATCTCACAGACGTCGCTGTGAAGATGGGGTTCAGTAGAAAGAAAGGCAAGGAAGCAGCTCTGGATGGTATTGAATCTCAGCGAAGATTTGAGGCTGACCAGGCAGCACTGGGCAAGGAGTTATTAGAGAAACTGCACCAAGGGAAGCAGTTGGGCGTGGTCCTCTTCGCCCGGTCTTATATGTCGCAGGATGCCGGGGCAAATCTGGGCATAGCCGAGAAGCTGGCTCAGCTTGGGGTGGTGCCTATACCATTGGACTTTTTGCCCTTGAAATCTGTGAATGCCAAAGATTACTCCGACCGGCCTTACTGGTTCTATGAGAACAAATATATAGCCGGCGCAGCTATAACTGCCTCAGACCCCCAGCTTTACGGGTTGTGGTTGTCAAACTTTGGGTGTGGTCCGAACTCCTTCATAATCCACATTGTTGAGGATATCATGGGGGGTAAGCCTCTAGGGCAGTTGGAAATAGACGAGCATGCCGCTGAGGCTGGTATTGTTACCCGCCTCGAAGCCTTCGTTGACACCATTGAGGGATTTGCCCGTTCTGCCGGGAAGCATGAACCCCCACATAAAGAAGATATCTATCGGATGGCATTTCCACCTGTCATTGATAACAAGAAGACTTTTATTATTCCCAGGATGGCACCCCACATCGAGCTTGTAGCTGCACTCCTGGAAGGCAGCGGCTTCAGAGCAATCGTGCTGCCTGAGGCCAATGAACGCAATTTATTCTATGCCGATAAGATAACATCGGGCGTGGAATGTTTGCCCTATCGAGTAACCCTGGGCGACTTTCTGAGGTACTATTACGAAAATGGCTCTGACGTGAAAAACGTCGAGGCAGTTATGGCCGGGGCATACGGCCCCTGCCGCTTTGGAAAATATGCCCTGGAACAAATCAAGATACTCAGGGATGTGGGCATTGATCTTCCCATCCGAACCACTGTATCGAACAATGCCTATCGAGATACAGAGATTAGCCTTCGTTATGCCCGCCTCGCCTGGAAGGGCTGCGTAGCCGTTGACCATCTCCAGAGATTGCTGTGGCGCACCCGTCCTTATGAAAAGCGGCCAAGCTCGGCAGACGAATTATTTGACGAATACCTCGGCAGAATTATCGATCGTGTCCGCAAGAAGGAAGGTTTCGATGATATCTTGAGGCAGGCAAACTCTGATTTCCGGTCTCTCATTGACCCGGAGCTGCCCCGCAAGCCCCTGGTAGGCATTAATGGTGAAATCTTTCTGCGCTCTAACAGATTTAGCAACCAGGACCTGGTCAGAGAGTGCGAAAAAGCTGGGCTGGAAGTCGTCGTTTCTTCCATAGGAGAATGGATGAAATATATCTTCTATCGCCACGTTGAGGATGCTGTGAGGGATCGCAAATTCCTGAAGGCGCTGATTAGCTACATAATAAAGCGCGCCTGGGAGCATGACGAACATACGATAATCAAGCACTTTCAGAACATTGTTGATGTGAAAGAGCCCTCAACTGAAGAGGTGCTGACATATACAAGCCAGTGGCTTTCCCCAAAATGCGGAAGCGAGGCAGTTCTCAGCATAGGTACTGGAGTGGAATGGATGGAGAATCCTAAGTTTGCTGGAGTGATATCGGTAATGCCCCACGGTTGCATGCCCGGTGGAATTGTGGCTGCCATGTCGGAGAAATTCAGTGCCCTGTATCGTAAGCCATGGATCAACCTTACCTATGACGGCTTCGTGGAAAGCACAAACCTTACGAGAATCAACAACTTTGCCGAGATCATCAAATTTTGCAGTCAGGAAGGAAATTCCCCTCCTCAAAGAGAGAGGGCTAAGCCCACCCGCACTTAATACAGGGGTGAGGGTGGATTTCCCGCTTGCTACTTCGGCTTCGCTCAGGACAGAGCCAACACTCTCCCGCTAGCGACGAGAGTCGTTTGTTGACAAAACAACACAAACTCATTATCATGTAAAATAGCCATTGACCCTTGAGGCAGTGAGCCAGAGAACCAGTTAGTCAGAAGTCCGCTTGGATCGGTGGTGACCGAGACGGACAAAAAGGATGCTATGATAGCCCTCTCGGTTATGCCGGGAGGGGTTTTTTTATAGTTATGTGTGGGTGCTATAACGACTGAGGATGTAATACAGATGGTAAGGACAGGCTTTATTGGCGCTGGAACAACGGGCAGTGCCCTGGCAGTAAGGCTTTCTCAAAGAGGATGGCCTGTGGTGGCTGTGTCAAGCCGAACCATGTCCTCGGCACAGAAACTAGCAGGGCTGGTGCCCAATTGCCAGGTTTGCCATACTGCTCAGGAATTGGCAGATTCTGCTGGATTGGTCTTCATTACCACTCCTGATGATGCTATAACTCAGGTGTGTGATGAGGTTCAGTGGCACGAAGGGCAAAGCGTGGTGCATTGCAGCGGCGCTCATTCCGTGGACATTCTGGAATCGGCAAGAATACTTGGGGCAGCCGTTGGCTCTTTTCATCCGTTGCAAACTTTTGCCGATGTTAACCAGGCTATAGAAAATTTACCTGGCTCCACCTTTGCCCTAGAAGCCGAAGAGCCACTATTATCAACACTGAAGGCATTGACTTCTCTCCTCAACGGCAACTGGGTGGAACTTAAGCCAGGAGATAAGGTACTGTATCACACAGCAGCCGTTTTCGCTTGTAATTATCTGGTGACCCTTGTTAAGTTGGCTCTTGATTTATGGCTGGATTTCGGCATACCGTACAGAGAGGCTACCATGGCCTTGCTGCCCTTGCTCAAAGGAACGATAAAAAACATTGACTCTATCGGCTTGCCTGACTGCCTCACCGGCCCTATTGCTCGCGGGGATTTAGGCACTATAGAGAGACACTTGAGCTCTCTTGAGGCCAGAAATCCCTCTTTGCTCACCACCTATAAGGAACTAGGGCTTCAGACTATTCCCATTGCCTTAGCTAAAGGCAAAATTGATGAACGAAAAGCAGAAGAGTTGAAAACGTTGCTGAAGTGAGAGCCTTGTAGGACAGGGATTTATTACCACAGAAAGAGGCGATATGTAAAAGACCGCCCTATAAAAAATATCCAAGTTTAAACGGGAAATCGAATTTGAACAGCCCCACAAAAATTCGGAGGTACGACAATGCGAGTTACTATTAATGAGATAAAAGAGATGAAACAAAGAAAAGAAAAGATACCCATGCTTACCGCTTATGACTATGTAACAGCCAAGATGGTTGATGAAGCTGATGTGCCTTTGATATTAGTTGGAGATAGCCTGGGCATGGTGATGTTAGGTTATGAGTCAACCATCCCGGTAACCATGGAGGAGATGATACATCATACCAAAGCCGTAGTTAGAGGAGCTAAGAAGTCCTTAATAGTAGGCGATATGCCGTTTATGACCTACCACGTCACCATCTCTGATGCTTTATACAACGCTGCAAGGTTCATCCAGGAGGGAGGGGCACAGGCGGTGAAGCTGGAGGGTGGCGAGGTCGTCGCTGAGAAAGTCAAACGCCTTGTTGACTGCGGTATCCCTGTCATGGGGCACATTGGTCTTACTCCACAATCAAAACATCAATTGGGCGGATTCAAAGTCCGGGGTAAGGCACTGGAGGAAGCCAAAAAATTTCTCAACGATGCCCGTATTCTGGAGGAAGCTGGCGCCTTTGCCATCGTTCTGGAATGCACTCCGGCACCTCTTTCCAGACTGATTACTGAGATGCTGGCTATCCCCACGATTGGCATCGGTGCCGGGCCTGACTGCGACGGTCAAGTCCAGGTAATCAGTGATATTCTGGGCCTTTATACTGACTTCGTACCTAAACATGCCAAGCAATATGCCAGATTAGCCGAAGAAATTAAGGTTGCTGTTTCCACTTACACAGCTGAGGTTAAATCTCACAGTTTCCCCACCGGGAAAAACAGCTACACCATGGATGAAGACGTCATCAAGCAGCTACAGACTGAAAGCTAACGGTATGGAAGTAGTAAAGACTATACCCGAGCTAAGGACATTAAGGCAGAAGCTCAGCGGCACAGTGGGCTTCGTTCCCACTATGGGCCATCTGCACGAAGGTCATCTGGCTTTAGTAAAGCAAGCCAGCATGGAAAACTCCGCCGTTATTGTTAGCATTTACGTCAACCCCACTCAATTTAGCCTGAGCGAGGACTTTGCCGATTATCCCCGAGACCTTAATCGAGATTTGGAATTGTTGCGGAGAGAAGCAGTGGATATAATCTTCGTCCCCTCCGATGATGAGATGTATCCACCCGGATTTAGTAGCTGGGTGGAGGTGGAAGAGGTAACCGAGCGACTTGAGGGAGCATCTCGTCCTAGGCATTTCAGGGGCGTAGCTACCATAGTAACCAAGCTATTAAACATTGTTCGGCCGTCAAGAGCCTACTTCGGACAAAAAGATGCTCAACAAGTGGCGGTCGTTAAGAGAATAGTGGCTGACCTCAACATGGGAGTAGAAATCGTAGTTGTACCTACGGTCAGAGAGAGCGATGGTCTAGCTATGAGTAGTCGCAATATTTACCTCAGCTCCAGAGAGCGCCAGGCAGCTACAATATTGTTTCAGTCCCTTATGTTAGCCCGTCAACTATGGCAGGATGGAGAAAAGAACACTGACAAGATTCAGCAGCAAATGACCTCGCTCATCCAGAAAGAGCCTCTAGCCCAGATTGACTATATAAGCATTGCTGATGCAGAAACACTGGAAGAATTGAAGTCCATTGATCGCCCGGCGTTAGCGGTCCTAGCCGTCAGGATAGGCAAAACAAGGTTGATAGATAACATGCCCCTGGAATAAGTGTGTCATGTGCCATTACGGGACTCTTCTTAGCTGAAATTCCCTTGAGTGCATTTAGAACGAATCATGATTTGCCCAAAGCGGGACCGCACGGATTGGAGGGAATTATTCCTGGGTCAAAGTGATTTGTTTTATATGATGAAATCTGTTATATTGTCAGCTTCTGCAAGCGAGTGATTTTCGTATAAAATAATCAGGAGGGAAAAATATGCCGGTAAAGTTCCAATTCAAAAATCCAAATATGGGAGCGTGGGTCCTCCTGCGGCAAGTCCACAACTTGATTTCCAAATGTGAGGATCAAGTATATAGTAAACATGGTCTCACTACAGAACAACACGGAGTGCTTATGGCTATAAAGCACATTGAAGGGCCTGTGAGAATAACTGACATAGCCCGCTGGTTAGACCGTAGTGTAAACAGTGTCAGCATGATAATCGACCGTATGGTCAAAGCTGGCCTGGTCAGAAGGACAAGAGACAGGAAAGATCGCAGGACAGTGTTTGTGACTACTACCAGCAAGGCTGAGAAAGCCTATATACCAGCAACTGCAGCCGGCTGGGAGCTTATCCAAGAAATCCTATCGTCACTATCGGATGAAGACAAGCTTACATTGGTCAGGCTGCTCGAGACGATGAGAGACAAGTTATATGATTATCTTGGTTCTTCAGGGGTTGTAGAAGAAGTAAGAGTAAATGAAATTAAGAACATGGCCCAGTTTAAGGATAAGGCAAACGAGTACAAGTCGCCCTCCAATTTCCAATCCTAACGTTAAGGGTGGGGGAAAGAAAAAAGGCTGCACACTAAGGATAGCTAATCTTAATTTATGCTAACTGGCATAGAGAGTCTCCACCATTCCTAGTGAGACTGGTGGGGACTGACTTTGATACAACGGCGGCATATCACCCTCATCCTTCGATAGACTCCAGGCATAGCATATTCTTAATCCTTTCCCATCAAGGGAAGCGAGATTGCTTTGTCCATAAATCGGGACTCGCGATAACAGAAGCGGCTTAAGGAGTTAAATCCGGCTGGCAATCATGTATCAACAGACTTTATCCTCGGCAAATAAAAAATAAATATTGAATTCCAACTAGAAATCAATAACCCCGACTTTGGAGTTCATTTGACAACCAAAAGGCCATGTTGTATAATTGCCATACTCCTCAAGGGGAATAGTTTCGCACGTTAACAATTGAATAGGTTTTGTATTTTGCCTGGCGTGGGTCAAGGGAGAAAGAGCATAGGGTGGATGCCTTGGCATCAGTAGCCGAAGAAGGGCGTGGCAAGACTGCGAAAAGCCTCAGTCAGCTGTCTAGCTAGCTTAGCTGGGGATTCCCGAATGGGGCAACCCGCCCCGATGAAAGCGGGGCACTCCGATTATATCGGAGGGGGAACCGGGTGAACTGAAACATCTTAGTAACCCGAGGAAAAGAAATCAACCGAGATTCCCTAAGTAGTGGCGAACGAAAGGGGAAGAGCCCAAACCAAGGTAGCTCAGTGGACTTGGATCCTAAGCTATCTTGGTGTTGTAAGACACAAGGGGCAGATTCCAAGGTCTGCCACAGAGTAACAAAACTTTTTCTTAGTCGAATGCTTCTGGAAAGAGCAACCATAGAGGGTGAGAGTCCCGTAGGCGAAAAGGAAAAGTCTCTGCTTGTGTTCTTGAGTACCACGGGACACGAGGAATCCTGTGGGAAGCAGGGGGGGCCATCCTCCAAGGCTAAACACTGCTGATGACCGATAGTGAACCAGTACCGTGAGGGAAAGGTGAAAAGCACCCCGGGAGGGGAGTGAAATAGAATCTGAAACCCTATGCTTACAAGCAGTCAAAGTCCCGATTTTGTCGGGATGATGGCGTGCCTATTGAAGAATGAACCGACGAGTTGATCTATGTGGCTAGGTTAAGCAACTCAGTTGTGGAGCCGTAGCGAAAGCGAGTCTGAATAGGGCGAAGCTCCGACTTCGTCGGGGCAGGTCGCATGGATCAGACCCGAAACCGGGTGATCTACCCATGGCCAGAGTGAAGCTCAAGTAAAATTGAGTGGAGGCTCGAACTTGTGAGTTAGGCAAAACTCTAAGATGAGCTGTGGGTAGTGCAGGTGAAATGCCAATCGAACTCGGAAATAGCTGGTTCTCCCCGAAATGCATTTACGTGCAGCCTCAGGAAGTAATCTACGGAGGTAGAGCTCTGGATGAGCCAGGGGCCGTGAGGTTACCGACCTCAACCAAACTGCGAATGCCGTAGATCTAATCCTGGGAGTGAGACTGTGGGGGATAAGCTCCATAGTCGAG
>JAGHCA010000071.1 GCA_021160725.1 Dehalococcoidia bacterium
AATACTCGCTTTTACTTTTCTGGGGACTGCGGTGAGCGATATAATGAAGCCAGGATACAGGGAAGCGAGGGGATTATAATCAGAGATGGCGTTGCTAGAAGTTGAAAATCTGAAGGTATACTACTTCACTCGGGCGGGTGCAGTGAAGGCTGTAGATGATATCAGTTTCAGTGTGGATAAGGATGAAACATTGGGACTGATAGGGGAATCGGGGTGTGGCAAGACAACTGCAGTCTTTGCCATTATGAGATTTGCGGCACCTCCGGGGCGGATAGTGGGAGGTAAGATAATCTTTGAAGACAGAGACATTCTTACTATGAGTGAAGAAGAGGTAAGGCTTCTCAGGGGGAAGGGTATAGCCATGGTTTTCCAGGCAGCTCAGAATGCTCTAAATCCCGTAATGACTGTGGGGCAGCAGATAACTGAGGTGATACATCAACACGAACAAGTAACGAAGGAAGAGGCTTGGGAAAGAGCCAGGAAGCAATTAGAGCTGGTGGGTATAAGTGGTGATAGGGCTAAGAGCTATCCACATGAATTCAGTGGTGGGATGAAACAAAGGGTGGGGATTGCCATAGCTACGGCGTGCAACCCGAGGCTGTTAATTTTGGATGAGCCGGTGACCGGGCTTGATGTGATAGTGCAGAGGCAATTATTAAACCTTATTAATGATTTACGAGCGAGGTTAGGGCTGCCTATAATACTTATAACTCATGACCTGTCTGTTATTGCTGAGACGTGCAGTAAGGTAGCTGTTATGTATGCTGGAAAGATTGTGGAGGAGGCAGATGCTGTTTCTTTGTATGAGGATCCTGCCCATCCTTACAGCAAATTGCTGATAAAATCTTATCCCAGCATAAAAGGGGAGAAAGGGAAGCTAGTAAGCATTCCCGGTGCTCCCCCCGGGCTTCTCAATCCTCCTGTTGGCTGTTATTTCGAGCCGCGCTGTCCCTCGGCCATGGATATTTGTCGGGAAGCAGAGCCACCGTTGGTGAAAAAAGATGGACGTCTGGTGGCGTGCCATTTGTATAAGTAGGATATATTTATGAAAGATCGGGCATTATTGAAGGTAGAAAACCTGAAGACATACTTCCCTGTGAGAAAGAATTTAGTTGAATTTATTCTTTCGAGGAAAATGGAATATGTTCGAGCGGTTGATGATGTCAGCTTCAACGTAGGTGTGGGTGACATTCTGGGTGTTGTTGGGGAGAGTGGATGCGGGAAATCAACGCTGGGCAGGACGATACTGAGGCTAATTGAACCTACCGCAGGAAAGATATACTACGAGGGCATTGATGTTACCTCTCTGAAAAAGAAGGAAATGAGGAAACTGCGGCGGAAGATGCAAATGATATTTCAAGACCCGCATGGTTCTCTTAACCCCAGGAGAACAGTTGCTGACATATTGAGGCAGTCAGTAAGGATTCACAGGTTAGCCGATGGGAAAGCCGAAGAAGACGCAATGATAAAGACCTCACTTGAGGAAGTAGGGCTAAGGCCGGCTGAAGAATTCTGGCGGAGATATCCTATTTTGCTTAGTGGTGGTCAACGTCAGAGGGTTGGGATAGGGAGGATACTAATACTTCAGCCCAAACTAGTGGTGGCTGATGAGCCTATTTCAATGCTGGATGTTTCGGTAAGGATGGGAATTGTAGAATTGTTGGCGCACTTGAGGGAGAAATTTGGCATTTCGCTTATCTATATAACCCATGATCTGGCCACGGCACGATATATATGTGATAGGATTGCCATCATGTACCTGGGTAAGATTGTAGAAATTGCTCCCACTGAAGATCTTCTCAAGAAGCCATTACATCCTTATGCCCGGGCATTGATTGCTGCTGCGCCAGTGCCTGACCCGAGGGTAAAAATGGAAGAGCTTCCCATCATAGGTTATGTGCCGCTGATTCCGTCTGATGTTTACACCAGTTGTAGATTCTACCCACGGTGTCCATATGCGGACAAGGGATGTCGTGAGCTGGATCCTCAGCTTGTCGAGGTAGAGCCAAACCACTATGTTGCTTGCTGTAAGACAAAATAAAAGAGCCAGATAATTGGCTTTGTCGCTCCTCCCAATCTGTTAATATACAAATCTATATCTGATTGGCTTGAAATGTAGATAACCTCGATATTTACAGATTCCCTTTGTATCTTTATCACCATCCCATCCCGAGAAATTACAGGTTGAGTTAGCTAGGCTTTGTTGCTATACTTAATTAGGACAATGGTTGATTGGAATGATTGCCAGAAACGTTTAGGAGTGTCTTTCCGCCAGGATTCTTTACTGGAGATGGCTTTCGTGCACTCGTCTTATCTTAATGAAAATCCTGGCTTGGCAGGGTATAGCAACGAACGCTTAGAATTTCTGGGTGACGCTATACTGAACTTCATTGTAGCAGAGAAGTTGTATAAAGAGTTTCCCGAGCTTCCCGAGGGAAACCTGACTGAGATTCGTGCTTCTCTGGTTTGCCGTGATACCTTGGCTGAGATAGCTTCTTCTCTAAAGCTTGGCGATTGGCTCTTGTTGGGGCAGGGTGAGGAAGCAAGTGGAGGCAGGGAAAGACCGAGTAACTTAGCAAATGCTATGGAAGCACTGATCGGTGCCATATATTTGGGACAGGGTCTGGCTAGAGCCAGGAGATTTGTTTTCAGACAACTCAAACCGAGATTGGATAAAATAAAAGCCGGGAAGAGGGTCCCAAATTATAAGGCATTGGTGCAGGAGTGTGTTCAGGGACAGAAGAAGACAACGCCAGTTTACCGTCTGGCGGAAACTGCTGGCCCTGACCACAGTAAGCAATTTACCGTCGAAATTCTGGTAGAAGGGAAAGTAGTGGGTAATGGGACAGGAAAGAGTAAGAAAGCCGCTGAGAATCAGGCAGCAAGAGCGGCCTGGGGAAAATTGAGGAGCAGCCATGGGTAGACGAGATTATAGACACAGAGAACCAAAGAAGCCCAAGAAAGGGACACAGAAAAGTAAACCGATTGCGGAACTCGTACCACAGGTGGAGACGGAGGTAATCAAGAAAAAAAGAAAGACTGTCGAGGAGTATAAGGAATAAATTGAGGTGGCAGCTTACCTGAGGCTCTACCATAGCGGCAAGCTGAAGGAACGGATAGAAGCGGCTGTATCTTTGCTTGAAAGTTGCTCCGTTTGCCCTCGCCATTGTGGTGTGGATCGTCTGGCTGGGGATGTAGGTGAGTGCCGCACATTCCGTGAAGCAATGGTATTCAGCTACGGGCCTCACTTCGGAGAGGAAGCTCCGTTAGTGGGCAGATATGGTTCCGGTACTGTTTTTTTACAAATTGTAACCTAAGATGCCTGTTCTGCCAGAATGCTTCTATTAGCCAGATGGGTGAGGGTCGTAAAGTGAGCAAAGAAGAACTGGCTTGTATAATGCTCTCTCTTCAAGTTCAAGGATGCCATAATATAAATCTGGTATCTCCGACCCATATAGTGCCTCAGATTCTGGAGGCACTGGAGTTAGCAATAGAGTCGGGATTGTGTCTTCCCTTGGTATATAACAGCGGTGGCTATGACTCGGTGGAGACCTTGAGAATACTTGATGGCATTATCGATATTTATATGCCTGACATGAAATATAACGATGAGGAAACTGCTAGGGAATTGTCGGGCATCGAAAACTATCCTGAGATAAATAAAGCGGCAATCAAAGAAATGCATAGGCAGGTAGGCGACCTGGAGATAAATGAGGAGGGGATAGCCCAACGAGGGTTGCTTGTTCGTCACCTAGTTTTACCCCATGGATTAGCAGGAACAAAAGGGATAGTGGAGTTTCTCAGTAAAGAAATTTCTCCTGGCACCTATATCAATATCATGTCTCAATACCATCCCTGCTACAAGGCTTTTCAAATCCCAAGTTTATGCCGGCGAATATCGTCCACAGAATTCCGCGAAGCATTATTTTTAGCCAAGGAAGCAGGGCTCAGTCGCTTGGACAAGGCTCTTCCCATAGAGGCTCTTCACCCTGGCTTGTCGAGATGAAGAATGACAGATGGTGATTCCAGAACATGAAGATCGCTATGGGGATGTAAGGAGGATAGTGCAGAACGACAAAATGGCTGATGTGGCACATCTTTCCGCTATAGTTTACGGTCGCGTGCAAGGCGTTTTCTTTCGTTACTTTGTCCGAAACGTAGCTAAGAGACTAAATTTGAAAGGATTCGTTCGCAATCTTGCCAGCGGCGATGCCGTAGAAGTTCAAGCCGAAGGAGAGAAACGACAGTTAAATAAATTGCTGGAACAGCTTAAGATAGGTTCACCAGGAGCTCGGGTTGAGAGGGTGGAGGTAAAGTGGACAGACTATTCAGGGGAATTCGACGATTTTAGCATAATATATTAAAAGAAATCTTAAGCGTAAATCCCAAATACTAAACAATGTCAAAGTTTAAAACTCCAATGAGCAAAACGACAGGGTTTTAGTTTTTGGGATTAGGAGGCTGGAATTTATTGGGGGGTTAGAATTTAGATTGGCAGGGGAACTCATTTAATCCTCAAGCTGAACTCTGCCCTCGTTAATCAAGCTTAGATGCTCGCAATCAACTCCAGCTATTTGGGAAGCCTTAATGTCAATTTCGTGAGGTTCGCCAGCCAGAATTTTCCCGTAGTCTTCCACTTCTCCCTTCGTGGGGTCAGAAGTGTAGAAAAACTTTTGATGGGCTTCGATAATGCCCAGATCAAAAGGCAAGGTGAAATAAAGGTCGGCAAGGACTTTCTCAATACCTAATTCATATAGAGCTCCCCAACCTCCTGATTTACCTTTTTGATATTTACTCACCGGTAATAAACTCAAAAGATTTGCCACACTGAAACGACCAGAGCAATCACAAACCTTAAATGGGGTAACACTGATCAAGAAGTCGCTGCGCAGCACCACATTGGGTACCCAGAAACTCTCCACAGCATAGAATTGGGTTAAAGGATTCTGCACCTCTATAAAAATGGAATCCCTGATATCAAGCATGAGAACGTGGCGAAAGTTATAGCCTAAGGCTTGATATATTGGGTAAATTGATTCACCGCTGGGAGTTCCGTCAGCAATGAGGATATCGGCATTACTAACTTTCCTGATACCTTTGATAATAGTATTTAGTAGTTTGGGACTTGTAGTTACAGGGTAGGGCAAAGGATAACCGGCACAGGGTTTGATTAAAACTCGTCTTGCCCAGGAAAGTTGTGGGGGAGGAGTAAACACAAAATCAGAATCTTTGACAATCATTGACTTCATATCGGCAACCAGATTTCAATCTTGGTTTAATCTCGGGACAAAGCCGGCTGCAAGAGCACAATTTTGGTAGCAGCCGGAAGCTTTTCTTGTTCGAAATCCACTTCACTATCCTCCACCTGTCTCATATCTTTCTTGCCTTTGAGGAAATCCTCCACACCGGCTAGAGGATAGGAACAATCAGGCGTCTTAAAATGCATTGGGATTGCTATCTTAGGTTTTAATTGGTCACATATTTGGCTGGCTCTAGGTGCATCAATGGTATAAAAGCCGCCTACAGGGATAAACAGTATATCTACGGCACCGATTTCATTTACCTGTCCTGGACTGAGCACATGTCCTAAATCACCCAGGTGACAAAGCTTTATATCATCTATAGTAAAACAAAAGACAGTGTTAGGCCCCCTTTGTGTGCCCCGAGAAGTATCGTGATAAGTGGCGATACCCCTAAACTGAATGCCCTTGGCAGTTTTTGTACCGCTACCTTTAACTACCTGTGGTGTCCCTTTCACTGCCGAAACGTTGTTGTGGTCGTCATGGTCATGGCTCACTACAACGACATCAGCAGTTTCTTTGATGGGAGAATAATTAATGCCTCCACCCACAGCATAAGGATCGGTAATTATTCTTACACCATCTCTAGAAGTAATCAGAAAACAAGCATGTCCTAACCACTTTATCTTCATGTAGCCTCCTGATTCTTTGCTTCACTCGAAGCTAATTCGACTAAGGTTCTGACCCCGATTCCGGTAGCTCCTTTTACTATATAACCGCTCTCCTTTTCGGAATTAGCTGTACCAGCTATATCGATATGAACCCAGGGGGTATTATCAACGAATTCTGACAGGAACAGGGCGGCAGTGATGGCTCCCCCATACTTGTGCCCGATATTCTTAACATCGGCAATCTCACTCTTGAGTTGCTCCTTGTATTCCTCAGGCATAGGCATTTGCCACATTCTCTCGCCGATTCTTTCTGCAGCTTTGAGGACCTTGTCTGCCAGGTTTTGGTTGTTGCTAAAGATGCCGCTGTAGAGAGTGCCCAAAGCAACACAGCAAGCCCCGGTCAAAGTAGCCAAATCTAGCAGGGGAGATAAACCGAGCTTCTGAGCATAACTCAGGGCATCAGCTAGAATGAGCCTTCCTTCGGCATCGGTGTTTATCACTTCTATGGTTTTGCCATTCATCGCCTTCAATATATCCCCTGGTTTCAAGGCGGTGCCACTGGGCAAATTCTCGGTAGCCGGAATAATGGCGGTGACATTAATCTGCGGTTTTAATCGAGCAATGGCTACAAGGGCTGTCATAACAGCAGCAGCACCTGCCATGTCACCCTTCATCTCATCCATTCCCTCCGAGGGCTTAATGGAGATTCCTCCAGAGTCAAAAGTTATGCCCTTGCCAAGAAAGCCAATGGCTTTTTCAGAGTGTTCATCTCCTTTATAGCTGAGGGTTATTAGCTTGGGGGGCTGGCCACTTCCTTTCGCTACCCCCAGGAGTGCTCCCATGCCCATTGCCTCCATATCCGCTGAGTCAAAGACATGGAACTCTAGGTTATATTTGTTAGCTATTTCTTCAGCTGCTTCTGCCAGCCGGCTCGGCGTCATGTAATTAGCCGGTTCATTAATCATATCCCGAGCCAGGTTGGTAGCTTCAGCCACCACGCTTCCCTTGTGGGTAGCCTGCTCTAGGATGGGGATTTTACCCGATTCCCTTGCTACTATCAGCATTTCTTCGATATCTTCATATTCGGGCTTTTTGTATTTGTTGAAGCTATAAAGTCCAAGAAGTGCACCTTCAGTTATTGCTTGAGCCGAGGTTTCAGGCTGAATGCCCCCTGTGCCAGTACCATGAAGAATCGTAGCTATCTTGTGGCAGTTTAATTTACGCAACGCCCGACAAAATTCTCCCGCTACCCCGCGAATTTTATCCGTATTAAAATCCTGCAACTTGCCCAGTCCGACAATGGCTACTATCTCTGCCCCTACTTGCCGGGGCTTTCCAAAAGTATGGATAATGTTAATTTCTCCAAACTTGCCCTTAGTCTCACCTCGATTGATGAGGGAACTAATGGCCCCACCCAAAGCCTTGTCCACAGCAGCGGTAGCACCGCCTGGCTGTGTCGTATCTTCAAAAAGATTGACTACAATGGCATCAGCTTCGATTTGAGCTATGTCTCCCGTTATAACTTTGATCTCCAAGGTTCCTCCTCCAGTCCTTTTGTCATTTTGAGCCACCGACTTTGTCGGGGCAAAGAATGACAGAAGAGTGAATAATTACTTAAAGTTTAGAACATTTATTTTACTTCATTTGGACGAAGATTTGAAGAGGGCGATTTGAATCATCTAAAATCTAACCCAAGGGGGAGTTATTAAATCACGAAAAATCTAACCGAAGGTATTAAGATTTGGCCCGGTTACTACTGCTGTAAAGGAGGTAAAACCGGGCCATGGAAAG
>JAGHCA010000094.1 GCA_021160725.1 Dehalococcoidia bacterium
CCCCAACCCCACCTCCATTAATATCTCCAACCCCTTCTCCTCCTCTTTATCCAATCCACAAAAGATCAGGGGCAACATTACATTCTCCAAAGCAGTGAGTGACGGAAGTAAATGATACTGTTGAAAGACATAGGCAATCTTGTTTCTTCTTATGTCAACAAAATCATTTTCATCTAGATTGTCGATTCGCTTCCCATCTAAAATCACTTCACCACTGGAAGGATAGTCTAATCCGCCGATTACATTTAAGAGGGTAGACTTACCACTTCCGGAAGGCCCCATAATAGCTATGAACTCGCCTTCATTCACACGAAATGAAACGTTGCTTAAGGCAACTATTTTAGCCGTTCCCTGTCCATAGGTTTTCGATACATTTTTAATTTCCAACATTTTTACTATCTCACAAAGACCTGAAAGAGTCGGCAATCTTAATTTTCGAGGCACGGAACGCAGGGTAAACGGTGGCTATGACCGCAATAAAGGTAGCCAGAGCCAAAGCAGGAAGGAAATACTGGGGAACATAAGTAACGGCTACGTCACTAAAAATTAGCGGCCCGATTATGTAAGCTAGTAAAGTTCCAACTACGTACCCAAGGAAGCCTCCCACAATCCCGATGATTAAGGCCTCATAGACAAAAACTTTAATCATCTGATTGCGTGATGCTCCCACTGCTCTCATTATGCCGATGTCCCTTATTCTTTCGTGAACCGAGGTCAGCATCGTATTGACTACACCAAAGCAGCCTACAGCTAGTGTGATCCCAGCTAAAGCCAGCAGAAATTTGCTTACCTTTTCCATCATGCCCATTTCGGTTTCAGCTATTTGCTTTACGGCAACTGCTCGAACTCCCGGGATGTTCCCGTTAATAGAACCTGCAATATCTGATGTAGGGCAGGCGCTACATAGGGCCCGAACGTCTATCGAGGAGACTAATCCCTCTTTATCGAATGCCTCCTGTACCATTTTTATATGAAGAAAAACTTGGTAATCTTCGTTCGAGCCTGCCTCCTCGAGGATACCGACGACTATTACTTCTCTTCCGTTAAGTGCAATTTTGTCGCCTACATTGAGTTCCAGCAACTCAGCAGCCGTTGCTCCCACCAGAGCCTGATCTGTACGTTCGAGGTATTCCCCCTCTCGGATTCTCCACCACGTCTTGAGTTGGCGTTCCTGCTGAGGCTCTACTCCAACTACTATCACAGATGTTCCTTTTATCTCGGTGGTCACGTAAAGTCTCGGGGCAATCGTGGCAATATTACCCTCATCGTCAATATCCAATGCTTCTCTTATCATGCCGTCTGCTATTTGCCTGACCTGCGGCAATTCGTTCTCAGAAATGTAGTTTTCTCCAACTGCCAGAGTGCCAAGACTTAAGCCTCCGAACCCTACATCAATATCGCTTATCGCGGGCATGACCACTAAGTTAGCGCCATACCTTTCCAGCTGACCATAGATGTTCGTCTCCCCGGCAAGGGCGATTGTCAACACAGCAACGATGGTTGCCACACCGATAACCACGCGAGGCGTATAACATACGCTTTTTCCTTCGCGTGACGTCTTTCAACACCATCTGGTACAGTTTCATTAAATTCTCCTTTACAGGTGCTCGAGCGCTTGTTCTAAGTCTTCGGTCAAATCGTCAATATTCTCCAAGCCGACCGACAACCTGACTAGTTCATCCATAATACCGACCCTTTCCCTGTAATCCTTGGGCATTGAGGCGTGACTCATAGTAGCTGGATGCTCAGCAAGAGAGGTGATGCCACCCAGCGACTCCGCCAGAAAAAAGACCTTGAGCTTTCTTAGAAAGCTATTTACACCCTCAATACCATCTTCCAGTTCCAAGGACACTACTCCACCGAACCCTTTCATCTGTCTTCTGGCAATTTCGTGTCCTTTATGGGACTCCAGCCCAGGATAAAACACCCTCTTTGCCTTGGGATGCCCCTTAAGGTAGCTTGCCACGGCTAGGGCGTTCTCCTCATGCCGCTTCATCCTCACCGGGAGAGTCTCAATCCCCCGTAGCACCAGCCAGCAGTCAAATGGGGACGCGCAAGTTCCCATAGCATTAAGGTAAAATTGCACCCTTTGAGTTAGCTCATCAGTAGTAGTTACCACAGCGCCACCCACAACATCGCAGTGTCCGTTAAGGTACTTGGTGGTGGAATGAACAACAAGATCAATACCGTATTCAATCGGTCTTAAGAAATAAGGAGTAGCAAAAGTATTATCTATTACTGTCAACAACTTGTGTTTCTTGGCAATGTCAACCACCATCTCAAGATCAATGATATTGAGCAATGGATTTGAAGGGGTTTCTAACCACAACATCCTCGTGTTGGGCTTTATTGCCTCTTCAATCCTTTTCCTATTGTCCATTCTCAGGAAAGTGAACTCCAGACCAAAGGCAGGCAGCACGTCCTGAAATAGTCTATAGGTCCCACCATAGATATCGTCTCCCGATATTACGTGATCGCCCGTTTTCAAAAGGTGCATAACCGTTGTCTCGGCAGCCATACCGGTGGCAAAGGTGAACGCGGCCTTTCCACCCTCAAGCTGAGCGATGGTGTCTTCCAGAACCTTCCTCGTTGGATTTGCCGTGCGAGAGTAATCATAACCCCTCGTCTTGCCAATAGTCTCAAAGGCAAAGGTTGATGTTTGATAGATAGACGTTGATATTGCACCAAATGCTCTATCTGGCCTATCCCCGGTATGAATGGCTGTTGTCTCAAATCTCATATTCCTCCTCCTTGGCTAAATACCGCTTCTACCATCACCTTCTCCAGCAATTCGTCTGTGGGAGTCGGTATTCCACTGGCAATCTCCAGGATCCTCAAACGTTCCTCTATTTTGTCCTGCTCTCTTAAGATAAACCTAACAGCTTCCGCCACTGGGTCAGGCAGATTACCATGCTCCAAATCCACCAGTGGTTCTCGCTGATCCCCTACTGTTCTTCCCGGAATTCCCACCACCGTAGCTCCAGGTGGCACTGACTTTACCACCACCGACCCGGCACCGACCCGAACTCCGTCTCCTATTGCGATTGGGCCTAAGGCTACCGAACTGGTTCCCATCACCACGTTATTACCGATGGTAGGATGACGTTTGTCTCTCTTTAAAGTTGTTCCTCCCAAGACTACCCCTTGGTACAACAAGACATCGTCTCCAATCTCGGCTGTCTCACCAATGACCACTCCTGCCCCATGGTCGATAAAGAACCTCTTACCGATTCTGGCTCCGGGATGAATTTCGATGCCGGTCAGGAAGCGATTGAAGTGGGACAGGAGACGAGCCAGGAATCGCAGCTTATGCCGCCAGAGCAAGTGAGCGAGGCGGTGAATCCATAGGGCGTGGAGGCCGGGATAACAGAAAAGGACCTCTAGCATGCTCCTTGCCGCGGGGTCTTTGGCAAAAACTGTTTGAATATCTTCTCTTAAATCCTTAAACAAGACACTCACTCCTTCATTTTTTAAGGGCCTGACGAGGCCTGGTAAAGTTCCTGGAAGAGCCAGGTAGAGAGGTAGCGCTCTCCCGTGTCAGGGAAAACCACCACGATAAGTTTGCCTTTATTCTCTGCTCTTTTTGCTATCTCCAATGCTGCCCAGGTTGCTGCGCCTGAAGATATGCCCGCCAGTATCCCTTCTTCTTTAGCCAATCTCCTAGCCATTATTCCGGCATCTTCATTGGTAACTCTGATAATCTCGTCAACCAAATCCAGATTGAGGATCTGAGGTATAAATCCAGCGCCAATACCCTGAATCTTATGAGAACCAGGCTCGCCCCCGGAGAGAACCGGGGAATCAGCCGGCTCAACAGCAATAGCCTTAAATTCAGGCTTCCTTTTCTTTATAACCTCGGCCACTCCTGTGATTGTCCCTCCCGTTCCCACACCAGAGACCAGAATATCTACTTCACCTCTGGTATCCCTCCAGATCTCTTCTGCGGTAGTCAGGCGGTGTATTTCGGGGTTTGCTGGATTGTTAAACTGTTGGGGCATAAAGTAATTGGTATTCTCTGCCACCAATTGCTCCGCTCTCCTCACAGCCCCGGGCATCCCTTCCGATCCAGGCGTCAAGACCAGCTCAGCTCCGAAAATAGAGAGAAGCTGTCTTCGCTCTAAGGACATAGTATCAGGCATGGTGAGGATGAGCCGGTATCCCCTGGCAGCGCAGACGAAGGCCAGGGCAATTCCCGTGTTGCCACTGGTGGGCTCGACAATTATCGTATCTCTGTTGATGAGCCCTTTCTCTTCAGCGTCAACAATCATTGACACTCCAATCCTGTCCTTTACACTTCCCAGAGGATTAAAGGATTCAAGCTTAGCCGCCACCTCCGCCTTCACCCCTTCAGTCACCCGCTTCAATCTGACCAAAGGCGTGTTCCCAATTAACTCGCTAGAGTCCCTGACTATTCCTCTAGTTATCTTTGGTATCTCAGCTGTCTTGTATTGAAGTCTCTCGACATTTTGACTTATTTTTGCCATTTTATTTTCCTCCTGATAACAAACAATAATTGGTAAAAGCCTGTCTCATTCTTGAACACATTTCCCAGGGCAAGGCCGCTCAAATGTAATACATCTCTGTTTCAGCCTGTCCCTTCTGTCTTTGCCGTTCAACCAGGTCCTGTAAGGTCATAGAATCCAAAACCTGACTCATGGCTCGCTTCATCTCGGTCCAGATATCGCGGGTAGCACAAGAAGCCGAACGGTGGCATAACATGGGATTATTTACACAGTCCACCGGGGCAATGGAGCCTTCGAGAAGTTGAACCACTTCACTGAGCTTAATCTCCGAAGGTGGCTTTAGTAACGAGACACCACCATGAGCACCACGCGCGCTCTTTACCAAGCCAGCAGCTATAAGAGGAGCAATCAGATGTTCCAGATACGGCAGTGAAACTTCCTGCCTCCGAGCTATATCTTTTAATAAAATCAACCCCTCACCTTGATGAAGAGCTAAATCTAAAAGTGCTCTCAATCCATATCTTCCTTTAGTAGAAAGTTTCATTGACTCGTACTTAACAATTAATTGTTGACTAAAATAATCAACTTGATATATAATAACCTGGACTGGTAAATTTGTCAAGTTTTTGAAAAAATGAGCTGACCTGAAACATAATTAGTCAAACAAGATTAAGACGATTGTAAGTCACCATCTGGAGAAAAAATATGAAAATATTTAACACTTTAACTGGAAAAAAGGAGGATTTTCGTCCCCGCGGAGAAGCAGTAACTATGTACGTCTGCGGCATTACCGCTTATGATGAAAGTCATATCGGGCATGCCATGACTTACATAATTTTTGATGCAATAAAGCGATATATCAGATTCAAAGGCTATAAAGTTAAACATGTACAAAACTTTACCGACATAGACGATAAGATTATAGAGCGTGCTAATCAGATAGGGGCGGCGCCATTGGAACTGGCTAATAAATATGTTGACCAGTATTTTGCCGACATGGATGCATTAAATGTAGAGCGTGCGGATATCTATCCCCGGGCAACTGCGGAAATACCAAAAGTTATCGAAATTATCCAGGGATTGCTAGCTAAGGGTTACGCTTACGAGTCTGAGGGAAGCGTCTACTTTCGAGTCAGGAACTTTCCCAACTATGGTAAGCTGAGCCACAGGAACTTATCGGACATGATTTCCCAAGCCAGTACCTATGAAAAAAAGAAGGAATATCCGTTGGATTTCGCTTTATGGAAAATGTCAAAGCCGGGTGAGCCCTTCTGGGATAGCCCCTGGGGGAGGGGCAGGCCTGGCTGGCACATAGAGTGCAGTGCCATGGCATTAAAGTACCTCGGCGAGAGCATAGACATCCACGGCGGCGGACAAGATCTCATCTTTCCTCACCATGAGAACGAGATAGCGCAATCGGAAAGTTTCACCGGGCTGATTCCCTTCGCTCGATACTGGCTACATAATGGGCTAATGCAACTGGACAAGCAAAAAATGAGCAAATCCACCGGCAATTTAGTGAGTGTTAAAGAGGCACTGAACCATTTTAGCGCCGATGCCATTCGTCTCTTTATCCTCAGCTCACATTATAGAAGTCCACTTACCTATAGTGAACAGGCTCTGGAGGCAAGTGAGCGGGGCACCGAAAGGCTGCGCTGGGCGATGACCCATCGGACTAATGTGAACCAGGGAGCAGCTATGCTCAATGCGCAGCCCTTCGAGCAAAAATTTATCGAAGCCATGGACGACGACTTCAATACGGCGCAGGCAATAGCCATTCTCTTTGAACTGGCGAAGGAAATAAACCGCGGCGCTGAACAAGGTACAAATATAACTGAAGCCCAGCATACCCTGCTCAAGTTAGCAGGTACTCTAGGTCTTACTTTGAAGGAGAAAACGCGAGCTACACCCGACGCAGAAGCATTTATCCGTCTCCTGATATCTATCAGGGAAGATTTGCGTCAAAGCCAGCAGTGGCAGCTAGCCGATAAAATCAGGAGCGGCTTGGCTGATTTAGGAGTAACTATTGAAGACACCTCACAAGGGACAAGATGGAAATAACCCTGTAACTTCAGCCCCGGCAGGAGAAAGTGATTGTCCAGCGTTCATGGTGATCTCCCAGGCGTGGAGGAATCCTTTATCTTACGACCACTCAAGCCTTCTTCCACTTTTTGACAGTTGACTGATCCCTGAAGCTGTCAGGAATAGATTTATCAGGTCGCCCCTGTGCCTCTCTTGCAATATGGTAAAATAATTTCAGCAACTTAGATTTAGCGGAGGAGAGATGAATAAGAAGAGGAAAGTGGCTGCCTTGAAGCATCGGCGGCGGCGCAAGAAGCTCAAGGAAAAGATAAAGGCTCAAGCTACAGCAAAGGAAGAATGAAAAGAGCCCTCCTGTTAACCGGAAAGCCGGGTACAGGTAAAACTGCTCTCATCAAAGAAACCCTAGCCAGGACAAGAGTCAAGGGAGATGGCTTTTATACTAAGGAGATACGGACCAGAGGAATAAGACAGGGATTTCAAATTGTCACCCTTGACGGCCAGGAGGCGATATTAGCCCATGTCGGTATCTCTAGCCCCTACCATGTAAGTAAATACAAAGTAGATATAGAGGTTTTGAACAGACTTGGCGTTTCCGCTCTACGCCAGGCGCTGAAAGAGAGCGATTTGATAGTCATCGATGAAATTGGCAAGATGGAGCTTTTGTCACCACTTTTCAGGGAAGTTGTGACGCAAGCCATAAACAGTGACAAGAAAGTTCTGGGCACTATTATGCTCAACTCCCATCCCTTTGCCGACGAAATCAAACGCCATGCTGAAGTCGAAGTGCTCCTAGTAACCCGTGATAACCACATCGAGGTGATGAAGAAAGTCCTCAGCTGGCTAACATAAGAACCCTCTTACTCGATCCTCTTGTCATTACCCGCATTTCACTTTTTTTCATCGCAAGCGCTGCTTTTATCACTGCCAGCCAAGCGCGGCAATCTCCTCGTCCTTGCCGGGAGAGCATTCAGATGAGAGTGATATTCACGCCAACCACCCCGTCTGCTGGTAACGAGCAAGTCCAATGAGTGGATACACGCAGTAAACAATGACAATGCAACCAGACTCCGTTAGAATAAAGCCTCTCAACACTGAGCAGGAGGTCAAGCTATGAAATCTCGGGGGATTCCCGGGAACGAGGATGCCTATCGTCATCCCAGCCATTCTTCGACAGGTGAGATGGGAGAAGATGAGGTTGGAAGACCAATGCATATTCTGATAGCGATTCAGGGATATTATGGCGAGAGAATAGCGGAAAACATCCAGCGCCATGCTCCGACGAACTGGGAGGTGAATCGCTTCCTCTTTCCTACCGGCTTACCGGCCATAATCGATGACGCTGATGAATTTCTGCCCCGCGAGTTGCCGGCGGCCGACCTGCTTATATCCCTCGGCGAACACCCAGGGGTAGCTCAGCTGATTCCCGACATGGTGAAAAGGAGTGGAGCCAGGGCCGTGGTTGCCCCTGCAGATAACAGAGCGTGGCTGCCCTTCGGCCTCTCAAAGCAAATCCAGAAAAGCCTGGAATCCATGGGAGTGGATATGGTCTATCCCGTCCCCTTCTGTACTTTAACAGAAAAAGACAGCCAGAGCCCTTTCATCCAGGAATTTGCCAGGCATTTCGGCAGACCTGACGTGGACATAGAATTCTATAAAGATGATAGACACAGAGTAGGCAAGATCACTATCAAAAGAGAGGCTCCCTGCAGAAGCACACGGTTCGTGGCTGACCGTCTCGTCGGAGTCTGGTTCAGAGAAGCCACGGAGCAAGCAGGACTCTTGCACCACCAGTTCCCCTGTATGGCAACTATGGCCATGGACCGGGAATTTGAAGACACCCTCATGCACCGTGCCGGGAACATGCTCAAGCAGACGGTCCAGCAGGCTATCAAAGATGCCGGCCTAACCAGATTCTCAGTTTAAGAAAGACGAAGGGGTGTAAACAATGCCGCAGGCTGGCCTCAGAGATAACCGCACTGAGGCAATGAGGAAAATCCTAAACTGGTTAACGGAAAGAGTGAACTGAGACCCCTGCTCAGAAAGCGGGCCGTTAGGAGTTCATAAAATAAGTAATAGAGGCATTGATGAGCTCTCGAAGGCAGTTGACCGTGACCTGGCGGGTGCCCAGTTACATGAATTGAGCGAGGACAGGCGTTCAGTAATATCCTCTCACAAATTGCAATATAAGGTCTATAGGCACCACAAATGGGCAGTGGGTCAATTTGAAACTAGTGAAGATGAGCGTAAAAACGGCGATTTTGAGGCCATCTCAGAGGAGGGATGGCGAAAAAGACGTCAGGCCCAAGGCATAAAAAGTAAGATAGGGAATGGTGTCTCAAATTTTCACTTTGGGGTGAGGGCTATAGTTGGAAAATCTTTTGCCAAAGGCTCTCACTTTGTCACTCGCTTGAGGCTTTGAATTCCATAACTAATTAGGCCACCGATCGCCGCTAGCCCCATCGTCATTACACTCATGCCAACAGAGACCGAACCGGGAGGGATAAAACCGGATATCTTGCTTAGTTCCGCCTCATACCAGTAAATCAGCATCGCCGGTATCGTGCAGAGAATCCCTGCCAGAGGCCCACGTCTCCTGGTTGCGAGCCCTGCGATTATCGCCCCGATACACAGGACTAACACCAAGTCCAAATCTATACGAGACCCTAAAGCATTGATTCCCGCCAACGCTACCACTACTGGTATGGCACACAGGATCCCCACGAGAATACGCCTCCGCTCCAAATTCTCCGCCACGCCCCCCACAAGGACTCCAGCAATTAATACGGCTAGCCATAAGATTAGGGTTCGTGAGAGGAAGTAAGGAGAAAATAGGCTTATTCCCATCTTCCATCGCAGGCCGGCGACAAGCGTCACCATAATGGAGCCTACCAGCACACCCCACTTCAGACCTTTTATCCTTTGCATGTTCCATTCCTATGGTACACGAACGCATGAGACATATCCATTACTATCATAGAGGCTATCCTGTGTCCTGGTCATACTCCCAACCGTTGGTTTGGAACTCGGCCACCGTATACGGTCACGTTATTACCTTCTCTTAGCCCAGTGACCTCGACAAAAACTGTAACAGTCGGTGATGGATAAGCTTTACCCACCCCTTGAGCCTGACTAAAAGGAACATCTGCTACGATCAAAGCTAGGACAACTAATAAAATAATCAATCCTCCTTTCATGCCAGCCTCCTTTGTTTTTCTTTACTGATTATTTCTGTTCAATCACTTCGCATGTTACTACATTGACATACCCCAAAAATTTTTTCAACGAGTGTACTGGCTGGGTATCAGGTCCTTATGGTCGGCTACTTTTTGGGCACGTTTGGAGTCTTTTCTAGCTAAACCATAATCTCTCAAAAATGTGACACCAAACCTCTCTTTCTAGTATCCGATAGTGCCTCTTACCGTCACTGACTTACACCTCAAACTGAAGTCAGAAAAATACAATCGGGTTCTGTATCCTGGGAAAATAATACCTGATTTGTAGTAGGCCTGATTGGCATGGTGTACCAAGAATTCAGTCAACATGACCTTATTCTACTACTTCGGATGCTTCGTCTTCTTCCATTCGAACTTGCATAGGAAGCTCTTTAAATGGCAATTGCAGAGACCTCTTCATATCAACAGCATTACGGGGAGAATACCCTCTCCAGTGATTATTGAATAGAATAAACATCAATTTAGTTTGACTTGCCGTTGTCTTTACCCTATCTGCCAGTTCTTCTATTTCTTCAGCCGAATACAGGTATTTGTAGCGCGTCTCGCTATCTCCCGTCCACCAAGTTTCTGCATTTCTACCGTGAAAGCGGAAGTAAGCCATATCAGAGGTCAGCGGCAGCTCCTGAGCGATTGAAGACTTGAACTTCGGCTCGTCAATTTGGACCCAGGCAACATTATTTTCCTTGAGCAGCTTTGCGGTATTGGGGTCATCACTCCAGCTCCTATGCCTTAGCTCAACAGCCAGCCTGTATTGTCCAAACAACCTGCTCACCGCAGTTATGACCCGCTGCCCAAAGCTATCGTTCCTGAAGCTGGGCGGGAACTGTGCCAGCAAAGCACCAAGCTTATCGCTTTTCAATAGGGGCTCAATACTTCGCTTAAATATATCGACATCCTGCAAAGATATTGCCGCTTCCTCTCCCGTAGATTCCTTATACATCTTCGGGTGAGTGAATTTCTGCCACAGCTTAACTGTGAACAGGAAGTCCTTGGGAACCCTCCGGACCCAGTTATTAACGTAGCCAGGATTCGGTGGACTATAGAATGAGCTGTTTATCTCTACTGTGTTGAAGAACTGGCTGTAGTATTCAAGCTCATTTATCTTGCCCGTAGGATAGAAGTATCCGGTCCATGTGCCTTCACCTTTGGGGTAGGACCATCCTGAAGTCCCTATGTATATCTTTGCCTGATCGGTCATCTTTTATATTCGTGCAACATCATTATACCAACATATCTCCGAGCAGATTAATTTTTAAGATATACTGGGAATCCTGTTAACTGTATTGACATCGCATGAGTAGTTAGTTTATCGTTAACGCAAAGATGAAGGCGAAAAACGCGAAACGATCTCAGGGTAAAAAATTGCCCTTTGATTAGGTCGTCATTAATTATAGCGACCATCAGGAGCGGCCAATGAGCCAAGAAGGCAAGCTAATTAAAATTCCAAAGGCCATCAAAAAGATGTTGCTGGCGGATGAACAAGTTATGGCAGTCATAAAGCAATCGAGGTTGAAGGCAGCCATCTCACCCGACTCTATAATAGTTACTAACCACAGGATAATCAGGTACTCTCCATCAAGCCTCGGTTTACACAAGCAGATTGAAGATTTCAGATATGAAGACATAGCCAATTTGAAAATCGATAAAGGAATTTTGTTTGCTACCATCACTGTGAAGCGGCGATTCATGAGCGAGGACCTAATCTTAGATAACCTCCCAGAAGATCAGGTGGATTACGTTTTTAGGCTCATTCAGGATAATCTCAGGCGAATGGGTAACGCCACCCCATCCCCGATTACAACCAATCAGCAGACTCCTCTAACTTCCTCGGAGAACCCTCTTCAAATCCTGAAACTTCGCTTTGCCAGGGGAGAGATTACTAAGGAACAATTTGAGGAAATGAAGAAGGTGTTGGAGTAGACTTACCTGACACCCTGATTACTCTCCACCCCGTTCCCGTAGTTGTGATGCTATAGAGACAGACTCTGTATAAACTTCCTCAAAGACAACAAGACAGACGCTCTTTACCAAAGTCAAAAAACAATACGTTGCTTTGTGATTGACTAAAATACGGTGATATTATGGGCATAATACCTGATTTGTACCAGGCCTAATTGGTATGGTGTCCCTGGAAATCTCCCCAGCGAGGTTGAACAATCCCGAGTACTCTTGTTCACTCTAAAGTCCTATTGACTCCCGGATAATCGTTCCGTAAGATTGAAAACTGGTTACCAGAGCTTTTGCTTTCATATATTTGAAAGACATGAATGCATTGAAAGTCCCAAAGTCTTTTCGTATTGGAAGTCGAACCGTTAGGTACACTCTCTACACTCTATTTTGCATAATAGTTGCGGACGGACTGATAACCCAGTTTTTGGTGACAGGTGGATACGGATCAGAAGTGAATCCTTTCCTGAGTGCTTGGGTAAGCCATGGAGCGTTTCTGGCTATAAAGGTGTCAGGTGCGTTTTTAGCCACGTTACTTTTGTGGATTAAGTATAATGTAAAACCCAGACTCGTATATACAATCACGGTGATATTTTTGGTATTTTATACAGCCATCGTTTTCTGGAACTTGTCTGTATTTCTTTTTACTGCTTAATCAACCTATCTGAACAAGGGCAGCGAGATCATGCAATCGTCAGTTTTGTTCAATGATAATTCGATACATCACACAGGGCATCAGCTTGTTTAACCCTCCCAAGAGCCCGAACAACGATTGTCCCAATAATATCCCATTCATACGAGCAATATGCTTTGTATTGTCTATTGTTATCTATATTTTTCTATATTTGACTATAATCTTCTATTAAACTACCATACATTCTAAATAGTTCAGGGGTACTAAAATTGGGTCAAAAGAGATCGGGCAGGAACATCGAGAGAATATTTTTCACCTTTGCAGAGGCACAGGAGTTCCTCGGAGTTAGCCATCAAACGATATATAAACTTATGAAGGATGGGCTGCCCTCTCATAGGATTAGCAAGAAAAGGGTATTCTTGAAAGAGGATCTGGTCAGGTGGATAAAGGAGCACTAGGTTGAATTACGAAGCTTGATATCAACGGGGTTAATAAAACGATGCGCGTTTTACTAGATACAAATATTTTCATATATAGAGAGACTGACCACATAATTTCATATGATCTGCAACAATTATTATCTGTTTTGAACAAGATCCAAACTGAGCTATTAATACACCCTCTATCCCTAGAAGGGATTAGAGGAGACCAGGATATAAGGCGTCAAGCTGTTATGCTATCAAAGATTGGAGCATATCCTCTACTGGAAATGCCACCAGCTCCTGAGGAAGACCCTGAGTTCTTCAATATTATCGAACGGAAGGATGAGACCCATGATTTAGTCGATAATCACATACTCTACACCGTTTATAAGGATGCCGTTGATTTTTTAGTCACCGAAGATCGGGATATTCACAAGAAGGCTATCAAACTGGGAATTGATAACAGAGTGCTTCTCATTGCAGAAGCACTCACTGTTTTCCACGGTCATCTTCAGAAAGATAGCATTATTATTCCTCCGGCTTTGGAACTCAAGCCTATACATAACCTTAATCTTAGTGATCCGTTTTTTGATTCATTAAAAGAAGTGTATCCAGAATTTGATGACTGGTTCAAGAAAATCAAACGGGAAGGGAGAAAATGCCTAGTTAACTATAAAGACGACGATAGTATAGGAGCATTGCTGGTCTACAAGTTAGAAGACGAGCCGATTGATGCAATTCCCAAAATTCCTAGAAAGAAGCGAATTAAGCTATCAACATTTAAAGTGGCACACTTCGGCTATAAAATTGGTGAACTATTTATTAAGTTGGCGATAGATATTGCCATCAGTAATGATATTCCTGAGGTGTATCTAACTCATTTCATTCAACCTGATGATAGACTTGTAGAATTGATCACTGAATACGGTTTTCAGCACGTTGGGACAAATTCGCGGGAAGAAGCCATCTACATAAAGGAGTTGTTTCCTAAACCGACTGAGACAAAGGGATTATTACTCTTCGATATTACTAAGTTATATTACCCGAGTTATTATGACGGAGCAGCTGTCAAAAAATTCATTGTGCCCATTCGTCCCCAGTATCATAGTAGGCTGTTTACCAACTATAAAGACAGGCAAATAGAACTTGCAGAATCTGCTGGTTATTTCATTGCCGAAGGCAACACCATCAGGAAGGCCTATATATGTAATTCTAGGATTAAGAGCATAGCTCAAGGGGATCTCATACTTTTTTACGTATCAGAACGGAGACAGCTCATATCAGTCGGAGTTGTTGAAGCTGTCTTTGGAGGATTGCAGAATTATAGGGACATTATTAAACGGGTTGGTAAACGGACGGTATATTCAGTCAATGAAATACAATCCATTGCAAGGAAGCCGTCTCTCGTAATCTTGTTCTGGCAATATTGGCATCTCCCACAACCACTGTCGTATTTACGCTTGAAGGGGATGGGTATTCTGAAAGGCCCGCCACGCTCCATTATGCAGATCTCAGAAAAGGACTATTCACTCATAAAAGAGGCAGGTGATATAAATGAACGTTTTACTATCAATTAGACCAAAATATGCAGAGGCTATAACAGCAGGAAGAAAGTCATTCGAGTTTCGCAAATCCATATTCAAATACCATTCTGTCGAAAGGGTTTATCTATACGCTACAAATCCAGTTAGTAAAGTGGTTGGCTCGTTTAAGGTTGGCGAAATTATATACAGAGAACCGAAGCTATTGTGGGAAGAGCTTGGCCATCTCTCTGGTATCAGTAGCACGGAGTTTTTTAAATATTTCAAGGACAGTGATATAGGTTTTGCAATAGAAATTAAGGATTTAGAAGTATTTCAACCACCGATTAATCCTCGCTTATTCATTGAAGGATTTACGCCACCGCGTTCTTTTAAATATATTGATGGTCAATTACCATGCACGAATACATTGAAGTTCGGCACAAATATTCAAAGGCTAGAGAATTCATCATACACGCTGTGAATATACATCCCAAAAACTTGTTGTGATCTGGCTGCCTTTGTGGCAGTCCCTGGAGTGATTGGAACCCATGACCCATTGTTTGGAAAGCGGCCGCTATCTACCTTTGCGGCTCGATAATCACTTTTAGAGAATCTTGAGCCCGGGCGACAAGCTGGAATCCCAGGACTGTTTCCGCCAGCCCCAACCGGTGGGTAATCATCTCCCCCACACATATTTTGCCAGACTGTATCAATTCCAACGCCGCAGCATAATCCCCGGGGCTGCCACCATAGGAGCTGGTGAGTGTTATCTCATTGCGCCAGAATAGGTCGTTCACCGCTATCGGAACTCTAACGCCCGGCTCTGTGGTGGCAAAGAAGAGAACAGTGCCTCCCCGCTCCACCGACTCCAATGCCTGGCTTATGGCTGATGTCGCCCCGCTGCATATTACGACAAGGTCAGCGAGACGACCATCGGCTGCCCGACGTAAATAGGTGGGAGTATATTCTTTAGCCTGAACGGCAACATCGGCTCCCAATTTCCGCGCCGCCTCCAGGCGATGATCAACGACGTCCGTGGCTATAATGTAAGCGGCACCTGAAGCCCGGGCCAGTTGGATATGGAGCAGCCCAGCAACGCCGCTGCCAATAACAAGCACACTTTGTCCCGGCTGCAGATGAGCTAACCTTTGCCCCCGCAGGACGCAAGCCAGCGGCTCAACAAAGGTCGCCTCTTCAAAAGATACTTCGTTAGGTAAAGAAAATATGCCCTGCTCGACATTGATGCGCGGCAGTCGCAGATATTCGGCAAAGCCACCGGGGTCGAAGTTCGTCCGGCGCAGGGTATCGCAAACTGTGTGGTGTCCACTGAGACAATAATGGCACTTGTTACAGGGGACATGATGAGCGGCACAAATTCGGTCACCTTCTTTGTACTTCTCCACCCCTTCCCCAACAGCAGCAATCACACCGGCAACCTCGTGACCCAAGACTAAAGGTGCTTTATGCATGCGATACCATTCCAGCAAATCGGTGCCGCAGATGCCGCTGGCCTCCACCCGCATCAGTACCTCGCCAGGACCAATCTGCGGCACAGGCATCTCCTCCAGCCGCACATCCTGATTGCTGTAATACATTGCTACGCGCATGGAAATTTTCTCTCGGCAAACTATACGGCCAAATTAAATTCTAAATACTAAATCCCAAGCTCTAAACAAATCCCAATATTGAAATTCAAATCTCTAAACTGCTTTGGCTACTTGTACTTTGGTCCTTTGACATTGTCTGGGATTTGGATATTTGGATTTAGAGCTCCCCTTCAGGGCTTGGGATTTCTTCAATCCCGGGCATACGTACTTGTGGACACAGATGCTATGCTTCTTTGTTCTTCACGCTATCGTATAGTTCCTGGGCCTGCTCAGGAGTAGCGTTCTCATGGATAATGGCGCGTATGGCTTTTATCATGGCCACGGGATGCTCATTTTGCCATATGTTTCGGCCTAGATTGACCCCTATGGCACCTTTCTGGATGCCATCATAGACAAATTGTAGTACTTCATGTTCTGTGTTTACTTTGGGCCCACCAGCAATGACTATCGGAACAGGGCATCCGCGCGTAACCCTCTCGAATCTTTCACAGTAATAGGTCTTTACCACTCGAGCACCCAGCTCAGCAGCGATGCGACAAGACAGGGCAAGATAGCGGGCATCACGCTTCTTTAGTTCTCTGCCTACAGCGGTAACCGCCATTACCGGGATGCCATACCTTTCCCCTTCGTCAACAAGCCTGGCCAGATTCAGCAGGGAATCATGCTCATAATCGGTCCCAACGAAGATGGAGATGCCCACAGCACACGCATTGAGTCGGATGGCTTCCTCCATCGAAGTGGTTATCCCCTCGTGAGCCAGGTCCTTTCCCGCTATGCTGGTGCCGCCAGATACTCTAAGAATAATTGGCTTCGTCCTGCCAGGCTCTACACATGATCTTAAAACTCCCCTGGTAATGAAAATGGCATCGGTGTAAGGGAGAAGGGGTTCAAGAGTTTCACGCGGATTCTCCAGTTTAAGGGTCGGGCCTTGAAAATATCCATGGTCCACGGGTAAGAACAAACAACGTCCGTCCGCCTGAATCAATCGCGCCAAACGGTTTTGCATCCCCCAATCCATGACAACAAGTCTCCTCTCTTTAAGATCTTACAGTTATTCTAACATATTCTACCACAGGAACAGGGCAAATCCTTTCACCAAGCAACTCAGCACGTCAGCTTGCACAATTTTGCCAGGATACGCTATACTACTCAGAGAGAGCTTTCTGGTGACCTTAGCGGAGTGGAACCACCCGTTCCCATCCCGAACACGGAAGTGAAACGCTCCAGCGCAGACGATACTTGAGGGGCGACCCTCTGGGAAAATATGTCGTTGCCAGGAAGCTCTCATTTTTATTAAACTCACTCATAAAAATCACGAGATTTTCGGGGTTGATTTAGCATTATGCAAAAGGGTGATCAGCACCATGCTAGAAAAGCAACGAGATTCGGGAGCACACTGGAGCTGGAGCGATATCGCCCGCTTTGTCATAACTCTGCTGGCAAGTCGATTGGGCAGGCGGGGCCCGTTTTTTCTCTCACATCTGATCACAGGACGGTGCAATTGCAATTGCCCGACGTGTCTTTGGCGCGATAATGAAGCATACGAGCTGGAAACGAGCGTGATTGAACGGCTCTATCGGGGCGCAAAGGAGGCAGGATTTGTGGCAAATGCGATATGGGGTGGGGAACCTCTCTTACGCCAGGACCTAGGACAGCTCTGTCATTCTTCCCGCGAAAACGGAATGATTACGATCATGATCACCAATGGACTTTTTCTATCGGACAGAGCACAGGAAATTGGCAAAGAAGTCCACTGCATTATAGTCTCACTGGATTATCCGGAGAGCAAAGATCACGATTCATTCAGAGGCATGCCCGGTCTTTTCGCCAAGGCTGTTGAGGGCATAGAAGCTTTAAAAAGGATGAACTCGCCCAAGAAAATCGTAATCAATTGTCTCCTCCATCGAGGAAATGAGAACATGATGAGGCAAATGGCAGACCTTGCCCGCTCTCTCGGCGTATCGCTCTGGGTCTGCCCGGCAAAGGAAGGGATTTTGAGAGAAACAGGGGAGACAAACAAGGAAGTCCTGGCATCGCGAGAGTCAGAGCAACAAGTAGCCAAGGAGTTGCTTGACCTGAAAAAGAAGGGCTATCCAATAAATAATTCCCGAACTTACCTAGAGAGATACCTGCTTAATATGACGCCTTATGTTTGCCGTGCTCCTTTTGCTTTTGTAACCGTGACGCCAGAGGGTAACGTAACGAACTGCTTCAACTATGACAAGCCCTATGGAAATGTGAGAACCTCCCCATTCGATGAGATAATGAAAACCTGGGACCGCCGTGAGGTAGTAAGAAGCACAAAGGGATGCTGAAAATGCAATAATCCAGACGTGGTCGACACATCATACGTCTGGGAGCTGAGGCTAGAACCTTCATTGAATTTACTCAAAGCCTTCCTGCCTAAATGAGTACCCCGGAAATGCTAATGGATAAACCCGACCCCCGAAAAACAAAGTTTTTCAGGGGGTGTCTAATTGTGCCAGGTCGAATCTCATGCCATCTCTGGCGGCAATGACCTTGATCCCGGTTTCCTGGGTCAATTTCTCAGCTAACTCCCAGGGCTTAGCCCGCCACATCGTCATGCCAAAATGAGTGAGTATGGCCATCTTTGGCTTTAACTCCTCAATTATACTCTTAGTCTCGGGGAGAGCTAGATGGTCAATAGGAGCTCCTGGGTTCAATCGGACCACATTGATAACCAGTAAATCACCTTCATAGTGACAAGCTAAATCTTCAAAATATCTGGTATCAGTAACCCAGGAGAAAGTATGCCTTGGCGTCTGAAAGATAAAACCATATGTTTCTACAGGATGTTTGTGCCTGATGGGGGTCTTAAAAGAAACGTCGTTAATAACGTAGTTCCCCCCTTCAGTTAAGACCTGTATATTCTGAGGATAAGACCTCAAGTAAGAAAGAATGACAGGGTCTTGATTCAAAGCATCGCTCGGGGCAAAGACTATGCCGCGCTTCTTTGTCCCTCCACCTGTCATAGCTTCAATCATGATATTAATATCCCCACTGTGGTCCAGGTGTTTGTGAGACAAAATAATAGCGTCCAGTTTAACCGGGTCAAGTTTTCTTTTAGCAGCCTGGACCAGAGAGCCAGGACCGGGGTCAAGGAGTATTTGAGTATTACCAAGTTTAAGCCAGGCGCCTCCCGAAGCCAGAAACTGACGAGCCACTACAAATCTGGCACCGGCGGTGCCCAGAAAGATGATTAAATCGCTCAAGTCAGCCACCTCTGAATTATAGCAAGGAAATCTGCTAAAATTAACGGATAATGGCAGAATTGGAAGCAGAAATTGCTGTACTAATAAGTGAATACCGGGGCAGAACCGGAAAGTCGTTGACCGTCGGTGCTGTCGAGTCAGCTACCGGCGGTAGGATAGCCGACAGGATAACCAACATCCCCGGTAGCTCGGATTATTTCAAGGGCTCTGTCGTAGCTTACAGCAACGAAGTGAAGATTACCTTGCTTGGAGTAAAAAAGGCGACCATTGAAAATTACGGAGCCGTGAGCGAGCAAACAGCTCTGGAGATGGCTCAGGGCGGCAGGAAACTACTGGATGTGGACGTATGTATCTCCGATACCGGGATTGCCGGTCCCTCGGGCGCTACTCCCGAAAAACCGGTGGGTTTGTTTCACCTGGGCCTGACAGCCAGAGATGCAAACTTCAGCCAGAAGCACAACTTTCCAGGAAACCGTGATGAAAACAAGCAATATGCTGCAGAAGCTGCGTTAAACATGCTGAAGCAATACTTGCTGCGCCTTTTAAATGCCACAAGGCCTAGTGCGAGGCTTTAGCCTCGCGCAATACAGCCCTGGAAGGGTCGAACTACAAAATTTAGGTGAAGAAGTTAATAGCAATGGCAACCGAGAAGTTCACCATAGATGGAAGTGAAGTGGTTGAGAAGATCAAAGAGCTAATTCGTCAGGGAAATATCAGAAGAGTCCGTTTAATACATGAGGAACGCCCCCTGATAGACATCCCGCTGACGGTAGGTGTGGGTGTGGCTGCGGCAACGGTTCTGGCAGCTCCAGTACTGGCTGCGCTGGGAGCAATTGCCGCACTGGTCACAGAATGCACTCTCGAGGTAGAAAGAATGGAAGATACCTCGGGAGAGAAGAGCGAAAAGCAATAGAAAGCCAGCTATCTCCTGTGTAATGGCCCATGTACTGAAAATATTGCCACCCCGAACAACCTGCGTTCCATGCAGGGCTATAATGATAAGAAAATGGCTATTCTGCGCATCGAATGAAACCTATGTGAGTGAGTGTAGAATAGAACGGGTTCTTTAGGGTATACTGCAACATATCATGACAGTCTTCGATATAGGTGAAATAAAGTCCTGGGCAAAAAGCAATTTCACTGATGCCTGGATAGCCACGGCAAAGCTTATCCCCAGCAGCACCGAAATCTCTCTGACGACAGAAGGCAGGCCCCATCTTGTACGGGAACTAATTCAAAAATCTCGCCAGATTCTACTAAACCTGGGTTTCGACGAGGTCGAGAACCTCACAATCCTAGCCGATAGCGATGTGGTCAAGCAGTATGGGCCGGAAGCCCGCGTTATCCTCGACAGGGCTTTCTACCTAGCCGAATTGCCCCGCCCCGACATAGGGTTGAGTGCAAGAAAAATAGCCCAGCTAAAGAAAATAGCAGAGGAAATTGATATTGAAAAACTACAGATCATTTTTAGAAATTATAAAAAAGGGGAGATTGAGGCGGATAATCTTATCGAGGAACTTATTGCTGGACTGGGCATTACCGATTGCCAGGCTACGGAACTTCTGGATAAAGTTTTTCCCGAGATGAGGAAACTACGGCCAGTGCCCTCTGACAAGACCCTCAGAAGTCACATGACAGCCACCTGGTTTCATACATTGGCAGCATTACAGAACAAAACTAGCTTCCCAGTCGCCCTATTCGCTGTGGGTCCTAGATACCGCAACGAACAAAGAGAGGATGCCCGGCATTTGCGAGTCCATCACTCTGCATCCATCGTGATTATGGACCCTGCGATGTCCTTAGATGCAGGAAGGACGATTACCAAGAATATCATACAGCAATATGGCTTTTCCGACATCAAATTTGAGACCAAGACAGCAACATCCAAGTACTATGCCCCCGGGCAAGAACAGGAAGTCTTCATCAATCATAAGGGTACCTGGCTCGAGATAGCAGATATTGGGATGTATTCGCCAGTGGCCCTGGCCAACTTCGACATTAAATACCCTGTGTTCAACGCAGGATTTGGCATTGAGCGACTGGGGATGCTTATTTATGAAATAGACGATGTGAGGCGGCTAGCATATCCCCAATTTTCTGTAACGGAGTATTCTGACGAAGAGATAGCTAAATCTATCACCTATATAGCCAGTCCCAAGACAGCCAGAGGACAGAAGATAGCCCGAGCGATTGAGGAAACCGCCCGAAGGCACAAGGACGAAATTGCCCCATGTGAATTTTTAGCCTGGCGAGACAGGTCTATTGAGGTAAAAATTGTCGAAAAAGAGGCAGGCAAGAGACTAATTGGTCCCGCCGGTTTCAACGAGATTTGCGTTGCCAATGGCACCATCTATAGTGATATCGTGCCTTCAGGAGTACACACAGGAATAAACTATATTCATGCTATAGCTATGGGCGCCGCAGCGGCAATAGAAAGCAGCCACAATAACTTAACTTATCAGGTGAAAGGAATAAGACACCTCTCCGACCTTAATTTGCAAATCCCCGAATCTGTCCGACAACATATTGAAGGACAACAAAAGAAGATAGGGATTGGTGGCGCTGTATTCGTGACCATAGAGACCAAGAAACTATGAGAGAACGTGTAATTCTCATTGTCAGGGGCGAAGCAATCTCAGCGAGGAGGACGAGATTGCCACACTCCACTTGTAATGGCATTGTAGGTTTTTGAACACATTCGACCGAAGGTGGAAAGATGGAACAGAAAAACACCAAGTCACTACAGAAGCTCAGCAAATTGCGCAGGCAACATAAAGGCTTAATAAACCTCATGCCTCTACAGACAGGTGGCATGCTTACTGATGCTGCCAAGGAGGCCTTAACAGAGTTTGGGGATGGATATTCTATATGCGATTTTTGCCAGGGCAGTTTATGTAATATAACCAATCCTGCCATCCGAGACTTCGTCCGGGAGCTTCTACCTCAATTCTTAGGCTGTGACGTCGCCACCATAACCCACGGAGCCCGAGAAGCTAAATTCATGGTTATGCATTCTCTAGCCAAGCCAGGCGATTCAATTCTTGTTGATGCTAACAGACATTACACAACGGTCGTTGCTGCCGAAAGGGTGGGGCTAAATGTAGTCGAGGTACCTAACTCAGGACATCCGGAATTTAGAGTCGACGTTAACGAATACGCACCGCTAATAAAAAAACATACCCCTAAGCTAATTCTACTAACTTATCCCGATGGTAATTATGGAAACCTTCCTGACGCCAAGAGGTTAGGAGAAATCGCTCAAGAATACAACATTCCTTATATCCTTAACGGGGCATACGCTGTTGGCAGAATGCTTGTAAGTATGGAGGAGATAGGGGCTGATTTTATCATTGGTAGTGGGCACAAAAGTATGGCCTCGGCCGGGCCTGTTGGGATATTGGGAATGAAAAAGAAATGGGAAGAGACAGTGCTGAGAAAATCTGACACATACGGTAATAAAGAGATTGAGCTTCTCGGTTGCAGTATAAGGGGGGTTCCTCTGATAACACTCATGGCTTCCTTTCCTTATGTGAAAGAAAGGATTAACCACTGGGATGAACAGGTATCTAAAGCACAATGGTTTTCCGCCGAGCTTGAGAAATTAGGCTTTGAGCAATTAGGCGAAAAGCCGCACAGACATGACTTGCTGCACTTCAACACCCCTGAACTCTATGAAATCTCCAAGCGGGTCCGAGAGAAAGGATATTTCCTGTATAAAGAATTAAGGGAAAGAGGTATCTGGGGACCACAGCCAGGCCTGACAAAGTCCTTCAAACTGTCCACCTTTGCTGCCGACAGGCAGCAGCTAGGGTTTGTTATAGATTCCTTCAAGGCTATCCTGAGTAAATATAGTTAGTGAATCTGCAAAAGCAGCTCAGGGTGTCTTTGGGCATGGACTTTCCTCAACTGCTGAAAAGATGCTTGAAATGGCATAGAGGTGATATTATCCGTGCTCATGATTATAGCGTCCTCTCCATCGCTCGAATAATACCTCGGTCGCCTACCAACTACCTGGAAGCCGTACTTTTTATAGAGTGCCTGAGCTATTACATTAGAAGCACGCACCTCTAAAGTGACCACATTAGCATTCACTTCCTGGGCTAGTTCGATTGTCGCGATTAACAAGCCTTCGCCTATGCCAAGACGGCGATATCCATTTCTTACACCAATGGCAATGAGATGCGCTTCCCGCATCATTATCCAGAATCCAGAAAAACCAACTATATATTCCGACGGGTTAAGCTGACGCTCATGACCGAAGAGACGTTTGAACCAAGGCAGCTGCACCGCTCGTTCTCCGGATTCCCTCCTTTCCTTCTTCGTACAAGCCACTATGTTGCGGATGGATGGATTTTCAAGGTCCCGCTCATATGCCGATTGAGAACGAAACACCCATTCCCCGGGGAAAGCTTCCCTGTCAATTTGGACTACCTGGGGAATATCCTTATGCTCCATAGGGCGGATAATATAATGCATCATTTACATTAATCAGTGAAATTTTAACACAGTATCGGATTTTCAAACCCTGCTCTCCTCTTTCAATAGAGCAGACAATTAAGGCAACCCCATCTCATGCACTTTTTCACCTTCATTCCTGCATCCCGCTGCACAATCCCCCAAAATAGTTTTCTCAAAACTGCTATTCTACGCCCTGACAAGTCAGACGCAGAATTTCCCAGTGCTCTGGTAAACTCTACAAATAATCCCCATTGCCCATAGCTGTATCTTGAGAGGTTCTTACCGTTAGTTTCACTCGGGGACAGGGTGATAATAAAACAGTCTTAGAGGAAAAAGATAATATGACTACACCGAGAGGGCGCCGCTAGAGTCGTGGACATATTTTCCAGCAAACAGACGCACAATTTTACCGCCAGATATACTCCGGTCCCCCACCTCGCCGCCTGGTCACCCTGATAACAACTATCACTGAAATCAATATCAGCGAGCCTGCCATTGCCGCCTTCTCAACTGGAGCAGATTTGACGACCATGGTGCTCATAACCACAACAGGCACCAGTCCAGCCCTCACTATCGGCTTCAGGCTTGGATGCGCGGTGATGAACTCAGCCACTGGTGGGCTGACTC
>JAGHCA010000080.1 GCA_021160725.1 Dehalococcoidia bacterium
CAGTATACCCGTAGTTCAAAAACTGTATAGTATGTCTTGGACACCGCACAATATTGATTTTATAGTTGACCAGAAATAGAATATTAAGTAATATTATGGAACAAATTTAAAACCACGAAGGCATCTTCCTTGACGCAACGTGATAGCGAAACATCTCAAATTCTGAATCTGGAGGAAGAGAGGCAAGCAAGCACCATAAATCTCATTGCCTCCGAAAACCATGCCAGCCAGGCAGTACTTGAAGCCCAAAGCTCTCTGCTAACTGATAAATATGCTGAAGGATACCCCGGGCGTCGTTATTATGGTGGCTGTGACTACATAGACGAAATCGAAAATCTGGCTATCGAAAGAGCCAAGAAGCTCTTTAAAGCCGAACATGCCAATGTCCAGGCACATAGTGGCAGCCAAGCCAATATGGCTGCCTATTCGATTCTACTGGAACACGGAGATACTGTTATGGGGATGAGTCTCAGCCATGGTGGGCATCTCACCCATGGTGCTGAGGTCAATTTCTCTGGAAAATGGTATCGCTTTGTCCCTTACGGTGTTGACCCCAAAACCGAGATGCTCGACTACGATGAAATTGAGAGGTTAGCTCTGGAGCATGAACCCAAGCTAATAATAGCTGGGGCGAGCAGCTATTCTCGTATTATTGATTTTGAGAGGCTTCGCTATATAGCTGATAATGTGGGCGCCAGGTTATTGGCTGACGTGGCTCACATAGCGGGGATAGTAGCCGCCGGACTTCATCCCTCCCCTGTGCCCTATGCTCAAGTTAGTACTGCTACCACGCAGAAGACCTTGCGAGGACCCAGAGGTGGCTTTATTTTGTGTGATAAAGAACTTGCCTCAGCCATTGATTCTGCAGTTTTCCCCGGGATGCAGGGTGGTCCTTTCATGCATATCATCGCTGCCAAAGCTGTGTGCTTCTTTGAAGCTATGCAGCCTGAGTTTGTTGATTACCAGAGATTGGTGTTGAAGAATGCCCGCACTTTGGCTTCCGAACTCCAGAGAAGTGGGATGCGTATTGTTTCCGGGGGCACAGATAACCACATTGTCCTTGTTGACCTTTCCTCTCAGGGGATAAGCGGCAAGGATGCTGAAGAGGCATTAGGCGCAGCAGGCATCTCGGTAAATAGAAATGCCATTCCTTTTGACCCCAAGCCACCAAAGATTACCAGCGGTATCAGGCTGGGTACCCCGGCGGTGACTACGAGAGGTTTTAATACAGAGGAGATGAAGCGTGTTGCCTCTCTCATTGTCAAAGTGCTTTCTTCTTCGGGGGATGAAAATGTACGGAAGCAAGTCCGACGGGAAGTACGGGAGATGTGTCAACAGTTTCCCGTTCCTGGGCTGGCATAAGACATCTCTTCCCCCGAATTATAGTCTTTCGCGTAGATTTGTATAATTTCTATCTTGGTGAGAGGACATCGAGGGAAATCCTAAGCACTAAATCCGAAATACCGAACAACATCAAAACACTAATGACCAAAATCCGAAATAGAACGTTTTGGCATTTGAATTTAGGATTTTGGATTTGTTTAGGATTTGAGAATTAGGATTTAGAGTTTCGTAAATCTTTACTTGTTTTTGCTAACCATTCCTAAGAAACGGCGATGATTTCATGTTATAATCAAGTTAGCATTCAAGTAGCTAAGAGGTAATAATGGACGAGTTAAAAGTCTTTAGCGGCACTGCCCACCCCGCCTTAGCAAGTGCTGTGTGCGATTACTTGGGCATACCCTTGGGGGAGGTTGAGGTCTTTGAGTTTAGCAATGAGAACATTTTTGTGCGCATCCTCGAGAATGTCCGGGAACGAGACGTTTTTGTCATTCAGCCTATCTGTTCTCCGGTTAATAAAAGCCTGATTGAATTGCTTATTATGCTCGATGCCTTCAGGCGAGCTTCAGCGGGGCGGATTACAGCTGTCGTTCCCTATTATGGCTATGGTCGCACTGACAAAAAAGACCAACCCAGGGTTCCTATCACTGCTCGCTTGATTGCCGACCTTATTACTACCGCTGGGGCTAACAGATTGCTCACCGTAGACCTCCACGCTCCTCAAATTCAAGGATTCTTCACCATACCTGTGGATGAGCTTACCGCTCGGTCTATCCTGGCTCAGTATTTCAAGGAAAAAGCTCTGGATAACCTGGTAGTGGTTGCCACTGATATTGGTATTTCCAAGGTAGCCCGTGATATGGCTGCTAAACTTGGAGCCTCCCTGGCTATCGTCGAAAAGAGACGTCTGGGAAATGTTGATGCCACTGAAACCCTCAACATAATTGGCGAGGTCGAGGGAATGCGTGCCTTGACGGTTGATGATGAGATTGATACCGCTGGGTCTCTGATCGGGGTGGTGGATACCCTTCTGGAACATGGCGTTACCGAGGTTTATGCTTGCTGTACCCACCCCGTTTTCTCTGGCCCTGCTATTCAGAGGATAGCTGCGAGCCCGGTGAAAGAAGTAGTCGTTGCCGATACCGTACCTGTTAATGGCGAAAAGAAACTGGACAAAATCGTCGTCTTATCTATAGCTTCGCTTATCGGCGAAGCCATTCATCGCATTCACACCGGCTTATCAGTGGGGGCGATGTTTGAGTAATAACTTGCCGAAGACAAAAGAGAAAGCAGTAAACCCCGAATCCCAAGCACGAAATACTAAACAACGCCAAAACCCAAAAACTCCAATGACCAAAACAGAGAGAATTCATGATTTGGAGCATTAAGATTTTGAATTTGTTTAGTCCCTGATTAAATCAGGGATTAGAAATTAGGATTTTATTGTTCGATGTTTAAGTGGCTTAGTAATCTGATTGATTCCAACGAGAAAGAACTGAAGCGCCTTCGGTTTTTAGTTGACCACATAAACTCGTTGGAACCTGAGTTTGAGAAGCTCAGCGATGCTGAGCTCCGGGCGAAAACCGACGAATTCAAGGCTCGGCTAGCTGATGGTGAAAGCTTGGATGAGATTTTACCGGAGGCTTACGCTGCTGTCAGAGAAGCAGCCAGGCGAACCATAAGACTGCGCCATTTTGATGTCCAGCTAATGGGAGGGATCGTCCTGCACCAGGGCAAGATAGCCGAGATGAAAACAGGCGAGGGAAAAACCCTGGTAGCTACCTTGCCCCTCTATCTTAATGCTCTTACTGGACAAGGCTGTCATCTGGTCACCGTAAATGATTATCTTGCCAGGCGGGATTGCCACTGGATGGGACCTGTTTACCATGCCCTGGGTGTAAGTGTGGCTTGTATTAATGCTCAGCAAACAACGGGCCAGCCTGCTCCTTCCTATATCTATGACCCCGACTATGAGTCGGAAGACCAGAAGTGGAAGTTTCTCCGCCCTGTCGCTCGCCACCAAGCTTATGAGGCGGATATAACTTACGGCACCAACAACGAGTTTGGCTTCGATTACCTCCGAGATAATATGGTCTGGGATTTGTCTCAATGTGTGCAGCGCCCCTTAAACTATGCCATTGTTGATGAGGTTGACAACATCCTTATTGATGAAGCCCGTACGCCACTCATTATTAGCGGTGCTGCTGAGGAAGCCACTCAAAAGTATTACACCTTCGCCCGTTTGGTTGAACGTCTCAAAAAGGATGAGGATTACTCTATTGACGAGCGTACCCGTACTGCCACCCTCACTGAAATTGGTATGACCAAGATTGAGAGGATGCTAAAGAAGGAAGGCCTGCTTAAAGCATCTGACCTTTATGACCCTTCTAATTACTTTCTTACTCAATATCTGGAAAGTGCCCTTAAGGCTCGTGCATTATTTAAAAGAGACCGGGATTATGTGGTTAAGGACGGACAGGTCATCATCGTGGATGAATTTACGGGTAGATTGATGTTTGGCAGAAGGTATTCTGAGGGACTGCATCAGGCTATCGAAGCCAAAGAGAGGGTAAAAATCCAGCGAGAATCAGTTACCCTGGCTACCATCACCTTTCAAAATTACTTCCGTATGTATCAAAAGCTGGCGGGCATGACTGGGACGGCGGTGACTGAAGCTGAGGAGTTTCACAAGATTTATAACTTGGAAGTGGTGGTCATACCTACAAATAAACCGTTGAGGCGCACGGAGTATCCTGACCAGATTTACAAGGACGAGAAGTCCAAGTTTGCTGCCGTAGCCAGAGAAATCAAGCAAATGCATGACCAGGGAAGGCCTATTCTTATCGGCACAACCTCTATTGAGAAATCAGAGTATTTATCTGACCTCCTGAAGAGGAACGGAGTCTCCCATCAAGTGTTGAATGCCAAGCACCATGAAAAGGAAGCTGCCATAATTGCTCAAGCCGGGCGGCTGGGAGCGGTGACCGTGGCTACAAATATGGCTGGGCGGGGTGTGGATATTATCCTTGGTGGCAATCCTGAGGGACGTGATGAAGCAGAATGGCAAGAAGAGCATGACAAGGTGGTTGAGCTGGGTGGACTTCACATTATAGGGACTGAGCACCACGAAGCCAGGCGCATTGATAATCAGCTCCGGGGGCGGGCAGGAAGGCAGGGAGACCCGGGCAGTTCCCGTTTTTATGCTTCCTTAGAGGATGAGGTTGTTCGACGCTTTGGCGGTGACCGTGTTAAGGGAATTATGCAGTGGGCAGGTATGGGAGAGGATACGCCGATTGAGCATCCCGTGGTCAATAGGGCTATAACCAATGCCCAGGTCCAGACCGAGGGACACAATTTCACTATCCGTAAACACCTGGTGGAATATGACGATGTCATCAACAGACACCGCGAGGTAATTTACGCCGAGAGGAAAAAAATCCTCAGCGGCGCCGACCTTAAGGCAAATATAATATCTATGGTTCAGGATGAAATCCAGGACCTGGTAGCCCGACATCTCAGCAGCGCTGGCTACGAGCTAGACGAAGGTCAATCTAATCTATCCAGCTTGCTTGAGGATGTATCCACCATCTTCCCTCTACCACCGCAGTTCAGAAGCGATGGATTCTCAGGACTCAGCGACGAGCAAATCGCAAAAAAGTTGACTGATTATGCCATTGAGCTTTACAACCAGCGGGAACAGGAGCTAGGCCCTGATAACATGCGCTTAGCCGAGCGACTGGTAATGTTGAGAGTTATTGATCGGTTATGGATGAACCATCTCACTGAAATGGAGCATTTGCGTCAGGGAATAGGTCTGCGGGCTGTCGGTCAGGAACAGCCGCTGGTAGTGTATAAGAGGGAAGGGCATGCCTCTTTTGAAGCCCTCTTAGCTGGCATCCAGCATGACGTTGCTCATAGCATTTACCGCGTCGGTATTGCCAAGGAAACGCCGAAAAGGAAAGAAGCAGTTCCGGTGGGCAAGAAAGTTGGACGAAATGACCCCTGCCCATGTGGCTCAGGCAAGAAATATAAGCATTGCTGCGGGAGGTAATTAGAGTTCAAAAATTCCCCTCTTAAGACAAGAGGGGCTAGGGGAGTTATGCAAGAGAAACTGCTTTATCGAAGGAGGAGGGTGCGATGCCAATTTATGAGTATAAGTCAAAAAAACGGTGCTAACTGCAAGTTGTGTAAGAATAAATTCGAGGTCAGTTAGGGGATAAGCGATGAACCGCTGAAAAGATGCCTCGAATGCGGTGCCGGGATAAAGAGGCTCTTTTCTCGCCCATTCCTGGGCCGAAAAGAATCCTTCGGCCATGAAGACCCCCTCAATTATATGGAAGACGAGGCTGACGAATTAGGGCTGGACGAAGACCTCGCCGAAGATGAAGTCTGGGAGTGAGAAGGATCGAATTGCCAACGCTATTATGAAAAAGACAACAATGATGGAACACAAAGCTGTGTACAGCACAAGCGAGGCTGCGTGCTATCTCGGAGTAAGTCGGTCTACTATTTACCGTATGGAGAAGCGTGGCTTGCTTTCTCCGGTTAAAACTTCAGCGGGGCAGAGAAGATTCAGCCAGAAAGACCTTGATAAATGCTTAAGGAGAGGTCGACGTCCTGAGATTCCTCCGGTAACAGAAAGCCCTGTCCTCTATGAGGCTATATCCAAGGTTGAACCTTATTTCCAGCAAGGTTCGATATCAATTTACAATGCCGATTTCCTAAGGATAGGCAATATCGAAGAAGGGACGATTGACTTAATTGTTACTTCTCCGCCGTATAATGTAGGTATTAAGTATAGTTCCCATGATGATAAGATGTCCTATGAGGATTACTTACATTTTACAAGAGAGTGGCTTAATAAGTGTTATAGATTAGCGAAGGAAGATGGAAGATTTTGTCTGAATATCCCTCTTGACAAAAACAAAGGCGGGCAACAAAGTGTATGTGCGGACATCACAACAATTGCTAAAGAAGTCGGGTGGAAATATCACGCGACAATTGTTTGGAATGAGCAAAATATCTCCAGGCGTACTGCCTGGGGTTCATGGCTTTCTGCTTCAGCTCCCTATGTTATTGCTCCGGTTGAGGTCATCGTGGTTCTTTACAAAAATCGGTGGAAGAAGCTGGGAAACAACGGAAAATCTGACATTACCAAGGACGAGTTCATGGAATGGACAAATGGCGTGTGGAATTTTATGGGTGAAAGTAAAAGGAGAATTGGACATCCTGCGCCATTTCCTGTGGAGTTGCCGAGGCGATGTATAAAACTTTTTACTTTTGTTGGTGATACTGTCCTTGATCCCTTTCTCGGAAGTGGCTCAACCCTAATTGCTTGTGTTTTGACAGATAGAAAAGGGATTGGCGTTGAAATTGACAAAAATTACTGTGATATTGCTAAGGAAAGACTAATAAAAGAAGCCAGTATCTGGCAATCTAAGTTGATTAGGGAGGCAAGATAATGAAGCCTGTTAAAACCACCATTGCTAATTTGATAATGGAGTACTTTAAAAAGCATCCCAAACAGGATCTGGAACATGGCCCGGTTGTTGATTGGGTTGAGGAACAGTACCTTAAGCTATATGGGAAGAAACCACGGGATACTTGGCGTGGCATTCGCAGATTATATCAAGAAGGTTTCTTGATTAAAGTAAGGAAAGGTATTTATCGATACGACCCGGACATGGTTCAGCACAGAGAATTGTACGAATTTCCTCCTGAAGTTAAGGAGGAAATATTCAAAAGAGATGGCTATAAATGTGTAGTGTGTAATCGAGGCATAAAGGATGGAGTTGAGCTTTGCGCTGATCATATACTACCCAAAGATAAGGGTGGCACAAATACAATTGATAATGGGCAGACTCTGTGTACTGAACACAATCTCCTTAAGAAAAACTACTCTCAGACAGAGGCTGGGAAGAGATATTTTATAAAGCTTTATGAGCAAGCGATTAGGCAAGGAGACAAAAGAATGATTGAATTCTGTGAGCAAGTATTCGATGTTTACAACAAACACCACGTTAACAGCCACATGGCAAGACCAACGAGGAGAATCAAAGATGCTTGATAGAACGGTCGTCGAAGGATTCCTCGATTGCAAACTTAAAGAGCTAGAGATAAAAATCCCAAGGGATATCAAGAAAGAAGCCTTGGTTGAAGCTTTTTGTCAGTATGTTGAGGATGATTATTACGAGTGGCTGAAGGGCAATTTTAAGTCTTTCCTGAGCATGGCGAGCCTGATTGGGAGTGGATAAGGAAAAGGCTTAAAACATAGGTAGCGTATAGTTAGCAGCGTAAGCCATTATAATTCGCCCTAACCATGACCCTCTCACTTTGAGGAAGAGGGTTTTGTGTAGAATTACGAACTGTTGCACTGGTCACAAAGGCTTGTTAAAATAGCTCAACCGCTGATAACAAGATTATAGCTATGGTAGATTCTCCTGTTTTAGTGCTTAACCAGAGCTATGAGCCCCTTAATGTGTGTCGCACACGCCGGGCTGTAGTGCTGATATTTCGGGGCAAAGCTGAAGTGCTGGAAAATGGTAGGGGTGAGATTCATTCTGCTCAGCAGGCATTCCAGATACCTTCAGTAATCCGACTCATCTATATGGTTAAGCGTCCTCGCCATCAGAAGAAATTGAGCAGGTTCGAGGTATTTAATCGTGACCAGTACACCTGTCAGTATTGTGGCAAGCAAACCAAGGAACTTACCTTAGACCATGTTATTCCACGGCGGCGAGGTGGGACGCACACCTGGGACAACGTAGTCAGTGCCTGCATTCTTTGCAACAGGCGCAAAGGTGGACGTACGCCGGAGGAAGCGAGGATGAAACTGCTGCATCAGCCGCGTTCTCCTCGCAATGATGGTTTCTATATTCCCTATCACCTTCTCAATAATCACGATGAATGGCAAAAATATCTGTCCTCTTTGAACTAACTTAACCCTCTGAATTTGCCCCAGAGTTAATCAGGTCTCTTGGAATACTGTTACTTCTCTTGGGGATGAGTTAATTGGTCCAGAGGTAGCTCTTTGGTTACCTCGTTCTTCAATTGTACTGTTACTGTTTCCTTTATCGGATTGGTGCTGACTACTGTGGCCTTGCCCCAGGGTGTTGATATTTCCTGTTTCGGCTTAGGCATCTGCTTTTTTATAGCTGCATATTCTTTGCTTTCATATGATAGGCAGCAAAGGAGCCTACCACAGATGCCTGATATCTTTACAGGATTCAAGGCTAGGTTCTGCTCCTTAGCCATCTTAATAGACACTGGAGCAAAGCCGGAGAGGAAATTCTGACAGCATAGAGGATATCCGCACCTGCCTATGCTACCCAACAGCTTAGCCTCATCTCTTGCTCCCACTTGCCTTAATTGCACCCGTGTTTCCAGAGAACGGCTCAATTTCCAAAGCAAGTCTCGAAAGTCCACCCTGTCCTCAGCGCTGAAGAATACGGTTAGGTGTTCGTCATTGGAGTTATAACGGGCTGCTAGTGGCTTCATCTCTAGACCGAGTTGGGCTACCATTTCCTTGCATCTGCTTAAGGCTTCTTGTTCCAGGTTCCGCCGAGCTTTCTCTAGATCCTCCATTTCAGCTTTGCCTAATATCCTCACTAACTGCTTGCGTGTTCGAGGCGAGGCTGTGAGGGTAACAACTTTAGCCACATCTGGACCATGGTCAGTCTCCACCACTACATAGTCGTTTACTTGCAGAGGTATCTCACCAGCATCACCGTAAGCTACTTTCCCTCTGGGACGAAATTTAATTCCAATTATGTTAGCCATCGAGATATATTATAAACCCCAGACTCGAATTTCTAAACCTTCACCGTCCCTGATGTTATCAAGCCCGTTCAGGATTTTACACTCAGGTTTTCCCGGGTAAATTGAGCATCAACCATTCCGATGCTAAGCGGGGATTAACATTCTTCGAGATTTCCTTTTGTAGCAGGCAAAGGTTAGCCAGAAATCTTTTAATCTCGGCCAGGCTTAACCCTTTGGCTTGTTTCTCCAGAGCTGTCTCATAATCTATATTGGTGATGTCCTCCTTGCAACCACTTTTAATGAGCATCAAATCACGCCACCAGTCGAGCCAAATCTCTATTATTTCTGCCCCGGCTCTCCGGTTCTGGCTAAATTGGCTTGCCAGCTCCTGGGCATAGGCAAATCTTTGTTCTAAGCTCCGACCTGTCGGCGTTAATAAGGAGAATAGCGTATCCATCCTTCGGGCTCGCTGCTCTAATATATCGCCATTTGCCAGAGCGGACAATGCCCAACCGAAGCAGCCATGGCACAATTGACTCAAAAGCTTCGCTTTATCAGCATCAACATTATATGAGTTGATAAGTGTCTCTTGGACCCGCTCCGATGGCACAGGCTTCAATTCCAGCCGCTGACAGCGTGAAATAATTGTCGGCAAGAGGTGTTCTTCCTCAGCAGCTAATAAAAGCCAGACTACCCTTTGCGGTGGCTCTTCCAATATCTTGAGCAGGGAATTAGCTGCCTCAGTAGATAGATATTCAGCACCGTCAATGATAAACACCTTGTACTTACCTTCATACGGGGGCAGGCTGGCTAAGTGTTGCAACCCTCGAATATCATCAATGCCAATCTCCGTTCTAGAATCCAGTCCAATAGGGGCGACGTCAGCGTGCTTGCCCTCCAGGATTCGCTGGCAGGAATGACATTGACCGCAAGGCGGCTCGGGGCTATCGCAATTCAGTGCTTGAGCCAGATTGATGGCCAGAGTCCCCTTGCCCACATGCCGCGGCCCCATTATAAGATAGGCGTGTGCTATCGTATTGGTTTTAAGGCTGTAATCCAGCAGAGATAAAACCTTATCTTGTCCTATAACTTGCCACATTGTTAAATCATGTCCAAGTTTATCAGATCCTTATAAGTCGTCGCCAAAGTCAGGTACGCTCTGTTATACGCTCCCAATAGGGACGAGGATTGCGAAGCGACGAAGAGTCGGCGAAAGGACGTCATAGACTTATTTTCTTTTACTTTGATATAATTTGTATGCAGCCAATAAGACAAGGAAAACAATAGCCAATCCCGCAGAAATTTTTGGGTCAAGCATTGCTGAAAGCAACACGAAGAAAGCTGCGAAGATGGCAATTATACCCTCTGTTTTATTACTCATGTCCATTTTATATTCATCTCCTTTCATAAATTAATTATTATTTCTTTTTTATAGTCGCCTTTCATTATTTTGAATAAATTGTAAAGTGTTGGTCTGGTAAAAAATCAAACTCCTTTTCTAATAAATATCCAGCTTCTTCCATTTCCCGTATAATAATC
>JAGHCA010000005.1 GCA_021160725.1 Dehalococcoidia bacterium
TATCTAAGCTCCAAGTCCTGAACAAATTCAAAATCCCAAATTCAAATATCAAACCTTTTTTTTGAATTTTAGTCATTCGTGCTGCGGTATTGCTTAGGGCTTGGGATTTGGTGCTTAGGATTTAAGCCGTGGTGTGCTCTTACTTGCTTGCTGCTTTAATTCCGATACCAATCCCCAGGGGCACAGCAACTTCGGTCAAGACTTTCTGGATGGCTTCCTTGAGAGATTTCTTCTGTTCTCTGGTAATTTGATATCGAGTTTTTACCAGACGGGCTATGATATTGGCTGCCTCGAAGTGCAGGTCGATTCGCTCTGGCTGCTCTTGTAGAAGTTCCCTGAGCTTTACTCTGAGAAGGGCGATTTCCTCGTCAATCCCTTCAATATGAGAAGCTTCTTCCAACTCGAGTTTTTCCGCCTCATCCAGAGCCTGGCTATAGAAACCCCGTGGTCTAACTTTTCTTTTGCCTTTTTCTTCTGCTGTCATAACAGTTATGGGGTTCCTGAAGACTTGTCCTCAGCGGAGTCGAAGGATTCGCAGAATTTTTAGTGGTTTTCACCGAGGCTTTGACCAAGCCGTATACGAGGACATGAGCTGCCAGGTAGTAATCCTGCTTCTGGAGAGCCGCCGGCAGTAGTTTCACCGTCCAATCATAGCACAAGTGTTCTATATCGGCAAAGGAGTTTTGTCGCTTCAAAGGGCAAGCTTCAGGAGCGATGCTGTAATCCAGCCGAGAGCAGCGCATATAGGGAAGGTTAAAATCCAAGCCAGCACGATATTCCTGGTTATCCCCCACCTTACTGCGGAAAGGCGCTTTGTAGCACCCACTCCCATTACCGCTGCTGTGGCACAGTGAGTGGTGCTTACGGGAATGCCCAGGCGCGAAGCCGTCTCAATGACAGTAGCCGCTGTGGCATCGGTAGCAAAGCCATGGATGGGTTGCATGGTGGTAATCTTCATTCCCACAGTTTTAATAACTCGCCAACCGCCCATAACGATACCCGAGCTAATGGCTAAAGAGGATACGATTATTACCCACCACGGGATATTGTCCCAAATCTCAACCCGTCCGGTATGAATAAATAGTGCCAGGGTGATGATACCAATGGGCATCTGGCCATCATTCTTGCCATGGCTATAGGCTAAAAAAGCAGTGGTAAGCCATTGCAGACGGCTAAAGATAGCTCTCATCCTGGATGGAGCGTTTCGCCGAAATGCCCAGAGCAGGATAATCATAAGTACAAAGCCACCGATGAAGCCCAGGGTGGGAGCAGCAACCACCGATATCCCAATCCGCTGCAGAACACCCCATATTACAACTTCCCAACCCAGCACCGCTGCCCCCGCCGTTGCCAGCCCGGTAACAAAACTATGGCTAATACTTACCGGCAGACCCAGGCGAGTGGCTATAGTCCCCCAGATGATAACCGTGACCAAAGCGGCAACCATGATCAAAAAAGCAGTAATCTCTGGTAAAGCTTTGATTATTTCGGGGTCTAGGATTCCCTTGCCGATGGTTCTGGCAACCTCCAGACCGGTAGAGGCACCGGCGAATTCACAAAAGGCAGCCAGTATTATAGCGTTTCGAGGAGAAATAGCTCTGGAGCCAACGGAAGCAGCAACGCTATTGGCTGCATCATTAAAACCATTAACTATGCCGAAGCCGATGGCTGCCGCAATTACCAAAATGAGCAAGACGAGCTCAGGCATGCTTCAATACTATACCTTCGAGGACATTGGCGACATCTTCGCCCCGGTCGGTGGCACTTTCCAGGTGGTCGTAGATTTCCCGCCATTTAATTACCTCACAGGCATCGAGATGGCAAACCTCGAATAGCTCAGCCAGAGCGGCATGGTCCACATCATCGGCCTCGTTTTCCAGAGTATTAATCTCTACGCACTGCTTGATAATCCTTGGGAACTGGTCATGGCGGCGTAAGCAAGGCATGGCTTCATTCAGCTTGTGTGTGACCCTGGCTACGATTCGGGCTAGCTGCCGGGCTCTTTCCGTGGGTTGGGCAATACGGTACAGGCAAGCTGTTCTACCCGCAGCCTCAATGAGGTCCATTACATCATCCAGACTATGGGCGAGGAGAGTAATATCCTCTCTGTCAATAGGAGTAACAAAGGTGCGATGCAGCCTCTGTATTATGTCATGGGTTATAGTATCGCCTTTATGCTCCAAATCCTTAAGTTGGCTGGCTTTCGCCTCCACATTTTCATAGTTGTCAAAGAGGTCAACCAGCATTTCCGCCGCGGCAACCAGATTGCTCGTGTCCTGTTCAAACAGGTTATAAAATTCCATATCTCTGGGAGTCAGGAGAAATTTAACCAAAGTACACCTCTGTCAATACATACTCTCCATCTTCACAATCCTCTCAGCCCTGTCTGGAATTATATATCATACCCCAGGAGATTTCCACAGGCTCTATCCCTCTTTCTGTGACTCCCTCCACCACTTCCTCAGCCTGGACGAAATCTCCTTTTCATAGCCCTGGTCACTGGGGATATAATAGCGTTTTTCCTTAAGAGAAGGCGGCAGGTTCTGTTGCCTGACGAAATGGTCGGGGTAATCGTGGGCGTATTTATAGCCCTTCCCATATCCCGTCTTGCGCATCAGCTCGGTTACCGGGTTGCGCAAGTGGAGTGGCACAGGTTCATTGCGGCCATGCTGTATATCCTGTTGGACGCGTGAATAAGCCTGATAAAGCGAGTTGCTTTTGGGAGCGGTTGCCAGGTAAACCACTGCTTGCGCTAAAGCCAGGTTGCCTTCGGGTAAACCCACGAAATGCACTGCCTGCTGTGCGGCTACTGCTATTACCAGTGCTTGAGGGTCGGCAACGCCAACATCCTCGGATGCAAAGCGCACGAGGCGGCGGACGATGTAGAGAGGGTCTTCACCGGCTTCGAGCATACGTCCCAGCCAATATAAGGCAGCATCCGGGTCGGAACCACGTAGCGATTTATGCAGTGCCGAAATCAGGTCATAATGTTGGTCACCACTCTTGTCATAGAGCAAAGCACGGTGCTGCAGTGACTGCTCAACAGCCGACAGGTCTATTGACCGCAAGCCCTCGCTGTCAGGCACAGTAGCAAACGCTGCCATCTCTAAGGCGTTCAATGCCACACGAGCATCCCCATTGGATGCGGTTACCAGGTGATTAAGGGCTTCCTCGCTTATGCCAATCTGAAATTTACCCAATCCTCTTTTTTTGTTCTTCATGGCTCGCTCCACAATGAGTTTGACCTCCTCATTGCTGAGCGGGTTTAATTGGAAAACCCGGCAGCGAGAGAGGAGCGGTGCGATGACTTCAAAGGAGGGGTTTTCCGTAGTTGCTCCAATAAAAGTCACTGTGCCACTTTCCACGAAAGGTAATATGACATCCTGTTGTGCCTTATTAAAACGGTGAATCTCATCAATGAAAAGAATGGTTCTCTGACCTGATAGTTTTAGTCTTTTCTCGGCTTCCCCAATAACATGTCGCAAATCAGCCACACCGGCACTGACGGCGCTCAAAGAGCTGAATTGTGCTCTGGTGATATTGGCGATAATGTGAGCCAGGGTTGTCTTGCCGCTGCCCGGCGGTCCCCAGAAAATCATGGAAGGTAGCTGGTCTGCCTCGATACATTTTCGGAATACCCGTCCCGCTGCAACTAAATGCTCCTGCCCCACGAACTCGTCGAAAGTCTGCGGCCGCATCCTTGCCGCCAGGGGCATACTGTGAGGCAAATCCTTTTCCTCAGGCAAGTCGAAAAGAGGCATCCTGTCCATTATTGGTAATTATGACCTATTACTTGAATCTTCTCACTTGGAAGCGATAGAGCTTAACTGGCTCACCGACTGATATGCCTGCCTTGAGCCGGCAAATGGTTATCTGATCTTCGACACTATCTACGCCCTCCAAATCGGGCAGCAGAAGACCTCTTTTCCAGCCACTCTCCACGATAACGCCGTATTTTTTGTGGTCAAGCTGGCTGATATCTGCGACTGGCTCAGGTTCAGTGAGGATATCTACGTTATATTCCAGGGCATCAAGCTCAGATGCAGTCACCGGAGGAAAGCGAGGATCCTTGGTAGATGAGCTAATAGCATTGGCAATGATTTCTTCAGCAACATTTTCCCTGGTTGGCTCGAAGGTGCCGATGCATCCTCTTAATTGTCCATGCTTGTGAAGGGAAACAAAAACCCCCGCCCGCTCTTTCATTTCTGGAGTTAACTCCTTCGGCTCGGGTATTTTGCCCTCCCGGACATAGCTTTCCACCGTTTCTTTAGCCAGTTTCACTACAGGATGAAGTTCCCCTGCCATAAGCATCTCCCTCCCCACTCCCTTCCCTCTCCCCAGATGGGAGAGGATCAAGGTGAGGGTGGCAACCTCCGTAGTTGTCCTGATTACATCGGGGCTGCCCAATAAAATTGACAAACACTGCTTAACTATCTCCCTTAAGATTAAGGATTCTCTCTTCCAACATCCCTCTTAAAATAAGGGAGATAAAGGGGGTTATGAGTGTTTCTCAGCCACCATCAGCTATTTATTCATAACTCTCCCTTCCCCCTCTTATCTTAAGAGGGGGACCTTAAATAGGAATCTAAAATCAAGTGCGAAAATTAAGCTCAGCTCCACAGAATTTACACTTCGAGCTATCTAGCCCTACTACCTCAGTGTCATAGCCAATACGACGAACGACTGTTTTGTCACAAGAATAACACACGGTGTTTTCATACTCGTGCCCCGGCACATTGCCCAGATAGACAAATTTCAGCCCGGCGTCTTTTCCAATCTTATATATCCTTTCTAAAGTGGATAACGGGGTGGCTGACAGGTGGGTAAATTCGTGCAGGGGGTGGAAACGGGTTACATGCCAGGGGGTAAGTTCGCCCAGGTTATCTCGAATCCAAGTAGCAATGTTCCTGAGCTGCTCTTCATCGTCGTTCATCGTCGGAATGATATTGGTCACCACCTCAACATGCATATTCCATTTTTCTTTAGCTCGCCTGGCGACGTCCAAAATGCCTTGCCACTGAGGAATCTTGGCTAGCTGCCGATAGAACCCGTCGGTGAAGCCCTTGACATCCACCCTCCAGGCATCAAGCCAGGGACCTATGGTATCCAGAGCCTCGGGCGTGGCATAGCCATTGGTCACGTACACAGTGTAGAGATTATTTTCTTTAGCCAGCCTGGCTGAATCCAGGGTGTATTCAAACCAAACCGTCGGCTCATTGTAGGTCCAGGCAATGCCTGCGCAATTGTATCTCTTGGCTAGCTCTATCTCTTTTTCCGGGAGCAGTTGCTGTGAATCTCGTGGCATATCCACGCAGGAAATTTCCCAGTTCTGGCATCCCTTGCAGTGGAAATTACATCCCCAGGTGCCTAGTGAGAAGGCATAGGTGCCGGGGAAGAAATGAAACAGAGGTTTCTTCTCAATATGGTCGGCCGCCATCGAGGATATCTCGGCATAATTCATGCTATACAGCTTACCATCCCGATTGATGCGCATGCGGCAGAGGCCAACCATACCTGGATTGATAAGGCACCTCCACTGGCAAACATGACACCTCACGCGGCTGCCAGGGAGTGTCTCATAGAGCATCGCCTCCCTTTCCATCCCTTATCATTATATCATTATAGGCTGCTTCGATATAATCACAGTGCGGAATATCATTTCCCACTAAATCCCAAACACAAATACCAGACAATACCAAAGACTAAAATACTAATGACCGCGCAATAGGCACTAAGTCATTGCATGGAATTCCCCCCTTTTTGGCATTCTGGGTCCCGTTTTATGGGAACGGTGCAACCTCGCGGTGGGGCATGAAATTGCCACGCTTCGCTGGCAATGGCGCGGGTGCAGCAAAAGCCCAAAACGATTTGGAAATTTGAATTTTGATATTTGGATTTGGTTAGTCCCTGATTAAACCGTGGGTCGCATTTTGGAATCTGGAATCTAGTTCTTGTCGATATACACCCTTCTTAGGTCGGGAATACCCAGAGGACTGAGTTCGTAGCCTTTGATATAGGGCTCCACCAGGATATAGTTGGCACCATGGAACAGGGGGAGGCAAGGAGCATCATCAACTACTAGTTGTTCAGCTTGCTGGTACATAGCCAGGCGGAGGGCCTCATCTTGTTCTATAGCTGCCTGGTCAAGCAAAGCATCCAGGGTGGAGTTGCTGTATTCGGAGAGGTTAACTTCGCTTCCGGTATAAAAGAGAACATCCAGGAAATTATGTGGGTCGGGGTAGTCAGCTATCCAGCCCATTACGAACATCTCATCCTTCTCTTGTTTCAGGTTATAAAGGAAATTCTCTGATTCTAGTTGCCTCACCGAGATTTCCACGCCGAGATTTTGCTGCCATTCCTGGATGATGGCACCCAGGTAACTGGGAATGCTATTGCCATAGCCATTAACAGTCAGGGTGATGGGGGGCAAGTTCGAGGCATCTCCGTATTTCGAGTCGGCGATGAGCTCTTTCGCCTTTTCCACATCGTAGTCCAGTCCTTCGAGAGCTTCGTTATAGCCGGGCATGCCCGGCGGCAAAATACCACCAGCTTCACTTATCATGTCCCTTAATATCACCTTAGCGATGTGCTCTTTATCCACAGCGTGACAGAAGGCACGACGGACATTGACGTCGTCGAAAGGAGGTTGGGCAGTGTTGAAGCCAATATAGTAAAGGCTAAGCTCGGGGGTTACGGCTAACTCGGAATAAAATGGGCCAGTCTCATCACTCGCTCGGTCAATGTAGGGTAAGTAAACAGAAACGACATCAATTTGCCCTGTCTCGTACAGGGTCATGGGCATACCAGACAGAAGATAGACGACCTGTTCCAGTTTAGCCGGCTCACCGTAATAAATCTGGCTGCGTTCCAAAATCAACCGCTCTCCTGCTTGCCATTCCTTTAGCTTAAATGGTCCTGTCCCGTCTGGCTCTCGCCACCAGTCCTCCCCGGATTCCGCATTAGCCCTATCAACCACAAAGGCGGTAGGATAAGCCAGCTTGTTCAAGAAGTAAGCCTTGGGGGCATCAATGGTAACCCGAAGTGTATAGTCATCAAAGACTTCAACCCCTGAGATTTCCTCCGCTTCTCCCGCCAGCATATCCTTAACACCAACAATATCGCCCAGATACGTAGCTGCTGTGCCAGAGCCAGTATCGGGGTGGCAGGCTCGCTCCCAGGAGTATTTGAAATCGGCGGCTTTGACTTCCCTACCGCTATGAAATTTCACCCCCTGGCGCAGGTGGAAGGTGTATGTTTTGCCATCGGGGCTTGTCTCCCAGCTCTCAGCAATATCGGGCACTATGTTCAGCTCATGGTCAAGACGAACCAAGCCAGAGAAGATATGCATGACGTAGGTATGAGAAGACATGTCGGCAGAAATCGCCGGATCAAGCGTTATGGGGCCGCTATCCCAGAGGCGGAGGACGCCCTGGCTGCTGAAAGGCAGGCAGGCAGTTGAAGGTAGAGAAAATAAGGCGAAGACGAGAAGACATAATAATGCAAGCTGCCAGATTCTTTTCATTGCTCACCTTCAGCAAAAAAAGACTGCAACGCCGCAAACAATTCAGAGGGCTTCTGGCAGCCTGCTGCCATCTTCTCAAACGGACACAGGTCTGTACCATCATAGTTAGAGATATGCGGGACTATGCTCTTAGTATTGATGGTAACCCCTTGCTCCCTCAACATATCAAGAGCCCCCTGGCTTGCTATGCCAGCATATACTGAGTTTATACGGGCTTGAAGGCAAAGCATCGCTACGGCTGAGCCCACTATCCGGTCAGCCAGCGCAGCATTGTACAAACTTTTTCCCATACTCTGAACAGCCTGGAAAAGAGGCGCTACTCCGCTCTCCTGAGAACTGAACAGGACGTGTCCTCCCTTCACTATAACGAGATTCAAATTTTCTTCCTCTAGAAGAGAACGAGCCAATTCTATGTCTTCCATGTTACCGAACCTCAAACTGTCAGTTAAAACAGACCCTTATCCTTCAAGCTTAGGTAGCTCTTGTCACAAACAACGATGTGGTCAAGGACATCAATGCCTATGATTTCGCCAGCTTTAGCCAGCCGCTTGGTTAGCTCGACATCCTCTTTCGAGGGCTCGGGGTCGCCTGAAGGATGATTATGTACAAAGATTACCGAAGCAGCGGAGGAAGAAACCGCTTCCTTAAACGCCTCTCGAGGATGAACAATGCTTGTATCCAGGCTGCCTATGGAAACTGGCATGCAGTTTATTAACCTGTTTCTAGTATCAAGGCAAAGTACCAAAAAATGCTCCTTCTTCTTGCCTTTCAACTGGCTCCTTACTATGGCAACCACATCCTCCGGGGACAGGAGCGCCGGCCTGGGTTTCTCACCGACATCGGCTTCCAGCCTTTTACTCAATTCAAAGGCAGCTTTAATCTGTGCAGTCTTGGCCGGTCCCATGCCACTTATCTGCATCAACTCCTCCACAGAGGCATTGGCAATGCCTCTGAGATTGCCAAATCGACTTAACAGTTTCTGGCTGGTCACCATGACTGATTCACCTTTGATGCCTCGACCCAGTATTAAGGCTAAAATTTCCTGGGCGGATAGAGCTTCGCTGCCCAATTTTAGCAGCCTCTCCCTGGGACGCTCACTGAGGGGCAAATCGCGCACAGTAAACGAGTTCTTCATAGCTTACTTTAGATGGTTGATTATCCGGACGGCCTTCTCCATGTCCGCCTCGCCACAACCCTAGCACCCCATAAAATCAATACTGTGGCTAATGCTACTGACACGGCAATCAAAGCAGGATGATATTGCCGTGTTTTGCTTGCAACGACAATCTGAGATGTCAGCGTTGCTCGCCAATTAGTATCAAGGCCTTCTATATCAAAACCGTAAACCTCGGTCAAAGCTTCATCATAAGTAGCACCTTCTTTTAAAAGAGTCAACAAATCGAGCATCCTGTACTGTCCGTAATTATCCAGGAGATACTCTACAAGGCTATAGCTCTGAGCATAGGAGAGTAAAGCTTTCTCACGCTCGGCAGAAAATGGGCTACACAAACTGCGCACAGAAATAAGCTCATCTTCCTGTACGGCTTCTTCCAGTCGGGCGCGATATTGAGGATCAAGTTCACCCTCATTATACATAGCTAACCCTTCGTCAAGCCAGAGAGGAAGCTGCCCGTAGGGACTGAAAGTTGCCTGATGAACAACGAGATGTGTTAACTCGTGAACCAGTGCCCTCTTGCCCCAATCAAGTTCGCTCGGTGGAATACCAATAGCAATTGTACTAAATGCAGTAAAGGCAACTCCGCCAGTCCATTCTTGAGGAAAAATCATGGCTTCCTGTAAATCAGTGGTAGAGGCATAGATGTATATTTTTATAGGTCTTTCTGGATAAGTGCCAATGTCCTCAGTCAGTCTGGCAAGCCCTTCCTCGCAAGTATCCATCAATTCCTGAGCAAAGAAATCACTTCCCTCATACCAGAAAAGAGTCAGCTCGCTACCCTGAGGTATAGTACTGGTCAAGCTCCGCCAGGAAAAACGGTCGTCGTCGAAGTACATTATCTCGGGGGAGGTCTCAAATCTGTTCCCGTCAACATCCTCAATCATCCACCAATATGTGACTTCAGCGCCAGGGGGCAAGCTCGCATTCCTCATATCCCATACCCAGTTAGCCTCTATACTGCTTGCTGGAGTAAAATCAGCCCAACCTTCACTGATAACTTCAGCGTAGTTCATCCTATCCACCTGGTAACAAAGTCGGACATCAATGATATCAGCAGAGCTTTCAGCTTCAAGAGTGAACACAGCGCGGCTGGGAAAATCTATCTCCACATCGCTCGCTAGAACTGTGATATCACTATCATCTCCGGCTGCGACGAGGGTGGGGCTTAAAAGCATAAGAAGCACCAAAGTTATTAAGACGATGCGTTTAATCATTTCCCTACTTTAGACCGAAGGTATTCAGTGATAAATCCATCCAGTTCTCCATCTAACACAGCTTCGGCATTATGAACCTCGTAATCGGTGCGGTGGTCCTTCACCATTTTGTAGGGGTGAAGAACATAACTCCTAATTTGATTTCCCCAACCCGCTTCAATGCGCTCGCCTTTTAGCCTGGCTCTTTCCTCCTCTTTTTTCTCTCGGTCCAGCTCCAGGAGGCGAGAGTAGAGTATTTTCAAAGCAGCTTCCTTGTTTTGGTGCTGAGACCTCTGACTCTGACAAGTAGCTACTAACCCTGTGGGTAAGTGAGTTACCCTGACAGCGCTGCTTGTCTTCTGCATGTGTTGTCCACCAGGACCACTGGATCTGAAGGTATCTATTCTCAATTCTTCGGGGTTAATCTTGACATCTTCTGTCTCTTCAGCCTCAGGGAGAACTTCGACCAGGGCAAAAGACGTGTGGCGGGCGTGGTCAGCATCAAAAGGGGAAAGTCTCACTAACCTGTGCACCCCATGCTCACCTTTGAGAGCACCATAAACACAATCTCCCTTAATCTCTACGATAGCGCTTTTGATACCGGCTTCTTCTCCGGGGGAGACATCTAGGACTTCAGCTTGATAATCATGCCGCTCCGCCCACCTCAAATACATCCTGAGCAACATGTTTGCCCAATCTTGAGACTCCGTACCACCGGCACCAGCATGAAGGGCGAGCATGGCATTTCGACTATCGTAATCGCCAGTAAAAAGCTGCCGACTCTCCAACTGTTCAAACCGTGAGTTCAGCTTTTTTAGCTCCAGTTGTATCTCTTCTTGCAAGGAGTAATCTTCCTCTTCCATAGCCAGGTTAATCATTTCCCGGAGGTCGGCAGCTTTCTTCTCCAGTTCACGCCAAGCGTTGACCAAACTCTTCTTGCTGCTGAGTTTCCGCATGACAGCCTGAGCTTTAGCCGGGTCACTCCAAAAATCAGGTTGGGCTGATGCTGCCTCTATCTCGGCAATTTCCTTTTCCTTGCCAGAGATGTCAAAGGTGCACCATGATGTCTGAGATTTGGCGAAGCAATGCTTCCAAATTTTCCTTCTCTTCTTGCATTTATCCCTCCTGCATTCATGATATGGTCAACCATATAAATCTCGGTATGCTTTTACCTGTCATCATGATCAAACTCACTCCGATGGGAGTCTGGCTCGAAGACTAGTCTGCCCGCGGCAGCAAGGTGAGCCAGGCGGGTAGGTTCAGGAAGCCTATAACCCCGGCAGCATTTTATCACCCATTGTAAAGCCGATGCTAGGTCAATTCTGTGACCCACGGAGACATACACTGGCTTTACTCTTGTTTTAGTCCTTAACGCTGCTCCAATAAGCTTCCCATTATCAAGTAGTTCAGCATGAGAGCCAGCTTCTTCTCCGACTGTCTGATGCCGGCCACAAAGGATAGATTTCGCACAGCCTATAGTAGGCAAATCGAGAAAAAGTCCCACATGTGAGGCAAGCCCGAATCTACGAGGATGAGCGATCCCTTGGCCATCAATCATAATAAGGTCGGGAGCATTACATACTTTTTTACAAGCAGCCAGAATCAATGGGCTTTCTCTAAAAGACAATAAGCCAGGAATATAAGGAAAGTCAATCTTATCTTCAGCTATCTCCACCTCGACTATGCTGAACTCAGGATAACGGAGAATCACCACTGCTCCTCTGGCTACACCCTGAGTATCAGGAGCAGAGATGTCAATACCGGCGACAAGGCGCGGCTTAATAACTCCGTTTTCAGTTACCACCCTTTTTGCCAGGCTCAATTGTATTTCTCTAGCTTGGGCTGTGCTCACCTCCCACCCGTGTAATGCATACACCCTCATGTCTTGAATTATAGAGCATTTCACTTTGGTAGCAAACTCTGAGGCTGTTGATATGTAAGGAATATGGATACTTACGAGGGTATCTGTTTGGCAAGAAAAAACAGTTTTGCTATAATCGCAGATGTAATAAAGTCGTTAGTTACCGGAATGATTATCTGCCCGATTGTGGAACAGCTTATGTGCAAACCTTGTCTGGGATCAACCCGGTGAGCTACTGAGGAGATGTATTATGCCTGAAAAAATCGCCAGTAGTGTAGAAGTCATCGAGCTCGAAGCTGAAAAGATGCTCGAAGAGGCAAGGACCAGAGCCAACAAAATTCTCCTTGAAGCCAGAGAAGAGGCTAGGAAAATACTTGCATCCCCGTTGCCTCTCGATGCGGTAAAAGCTGAATATGACAAGATTGTGAGTAGAGCTAGAGCAGAGGCTGATGAAAAAATCAGGGACTCTGAGAAGAAAGCTGCTGAAATCGGCATCAATGCTGATAAGAAAGCAGGAGAGATTACGGAGCTCATGGTAAATCTTGTTACGGGCAAACGTTAATATGATACCTCTAATAGTCAATACACCGGATCCTATGGCTAAAGTCAGGGTATTGACTACCAAGGACTATTCCACCAAAACCCTCAAAACTCTGCATACTGCTGGGGTGCTTCATGTTGAAAAAAGTGAGGAACTAAAGCCTGTAGACAAAGAAGCCATTGAAAAGGAACGAGGGGAAGTCGGTGAATTACTAACAAGCATTAACGATATCTTATCTTACATACCAGAAGGGGAAACAGTATCGCCAACAGAGGATGTGGGGGTTATATATACCAGGCCTCTGAGTGAAATTGACAGCGAAGTGAGGTTACTGTGTACTAAGCTCAGCAACATGCATCAAAAAGCCGCCAAACTCAGCGAGGAGGTTGAGAAGCTACAAGGACTAAGCAAGTATCTTAGCTCTCTGGAGCCGCTGGCTGATATTAGATTGAGGGATTTAGATTTTTCTGGAAGTTATCTTTTCTCCCGGGTTTTCATTCTTCCCAATGAGGCATATCAACTTCTATACCACGAGATTAAGGATTACCTGCTTGACAGCAATGCTATTACGTTAGAAAACGAAACCATCTTCTATATAATTGCCAGGGTTAGAGACCAAAAAACTGTCGAGTCTGTGGTTAGGAGTGGCGGTGGCGAGATTCTACAGATACCGGAAGCCGATTTGACGGTTCGTGAATTTCTTGAAGTGACCGACGGTAATATTCACAGTCTTGAAGGAGAGCTGGCAGAGCTTCATGCCGAGATTGAAAGGAAGACCAGGGAGAATCTAGAAGAGCTCGTTCTTTTCAGGGAGGCGCTATCAGCAGAAACTGAAAGGTTAGCGGTTTTAGAAAAGGCCTGTGAAGCAAAATATGTCACTTTAATTGAGGGATGGATTCCAGAGAATAATATTGAGGATACAATTTCCGAGCTTAAAGAGAACATAGACTTTGTGTTCGTTGATACGAGGAAACCAGAACAAGCAGAAGAACCACCCACCAAATTGAGGAATATAGGTGCTCTTAAACCGTTCGAAGTCTTGGTCAACATGTTCGGTACACCAAAGTATAGAGAATGGGATCCCACACCGCTAACAGCCTATTCATTTGCAGTCTTCTTTGGTCTTATGCTTTGTGATGTTGCCTATGCTATTGGCATTATACTGGCTGCGAGATTTTTAATACGTAAATTTGTTGATGATCCCTATTCTGAGGGTTACAGGTTATTCCAGCGAGTGCTTTATATCAGTGGAGGAGTGGCTCTGGTGCTCGGCTTATTGACCGGGAATTACCTCGGCGATGTATACTACTTGCTGTTTGGGGTTGACAGCGTATTGCATTTGGGGCCTGTCAGAGAATGGCTTACTGATCCTATTTCTTTCATAATCCTTTCTATTATACTGGGGCTTATTCATGTAAACACAGCTCATATGATGGCATTGATTGGTGGGGTGATAAAAAGGGACAAAGGCATAGTGGTCAACAAGATTGCACTCTTTACGCTCCAGATCTTTGGCATCCCTATAATTCTGCTGTGGTTATTCAATATATCGCTGCCGGTAAGCCCAGGCGTGTACACCATATTTTTGTATATTGTGGGAGCCAGTGTAGTAGCTATAGTAGTGTCATCTTTCATGCAGCGAGGTGGTCTGGGAGCTATCTTCTGGATTTTTGACCTGACCGGTCTTCTTGGCGACGTAATGTCGTATGCCAGACTGGCAGGAGTTGGTCTGGCTACATTCTACCTGGCGTCGAGCTTTAATATGCTGGCGAAGTTGTTCTCCGGAATGATACCCGGCGTGATCGGAGTCATACTAGGAGCTATCCTGGCAATTGTAGTTCTGGTCTTCGGGCATCTTATCAACCTGGCTCTCAGCGGTATCGGTTGTTTCGTACACTCCTTAAGATTATGCTTTGTTGAGTTCTTATCCAAGTTTTACGAAGGTGGTGGTGAGGTATATAGTCCGTTCAGATTGAAGACGCGACCTGCACTTATAAAAGGGAAGGCTTAAAATAGGAGGTATAAATAAATGATAGATCCAATCGCATTAGCTAGTATTGGTGGGGCAGTGGCGTTGATTGCTGGTTTAGTTGGTTCAGCTATCGGGATTGCCATTGCTGCATCGGGTGGGCTGGCTACATTATCCGAGGACCCTCGGCAGTTCAGGAATGTGCTGATACTAGCATCATTGCCGATGACGCAGTCCTTTTACGGGCTAATAGTGCTCATCCTTGTATTAACGAGCGTGCTTCCCAATATACCTGCCGAGGGCAGTGCTGGCACTGTGGCTCTTGGTGTTAGTCTTATATCCGCTTTCGCTTTTGGTTTTTCAGCAGTGTATCAGGGTATGGTTTGTGCCTCAGGTATCGCAATGTTACCTAAGACCGGAGGGAAAATACTAACCAGTTCTATGATGTTGGCAGTCTTTGTTGAGCTGATAGCTGTTCTCGCTCTGGTGTTCACAATAATGGCATTTACCCTGCTTGGTCTTATGTAGAGGTGCTTTATGGGAATGGATAAGATAAAGGGCGCTATCATCTCCAAGGTCGAGACGGAAGCTAGCGAAATAATAAATGATGCTAAGGAGAAAGCACACGAGGAGATAGAGAAGGCTAAAAGACAGCGCGAAGCGAAGTTCGAGACAGTGAGAGACAAAATACTAATGGAGGCAGAGGAGGAAGCTGTGAGAATTTTGGCCCGAGCTTCTATAAAAGCGCGGCAGCAGCTATCGAGTGCGAAAGCTGACACTATTGCCAAAATAATTGATGGGGTGCGGGAGGAATTGTCCCGAATTGCAATCGGTGAAAGCTACTTTCTAAGCTTGATAAGGGAAGCTGTGGAGGGACTCGGCGTAGATAAAGCCAGGATTTACGTTTCCCCAAAAGATGTAAGCACCGTAAAAAAACTTCTTGAAGCGGATAAGGAATTTTCTGGCAAGATATTGGAGGTCAGGGAGTCCAATTGCCTGGGAGGGGTCATAGCTGAGGATGTCGAGGGCAAGCTCACAATAGATAATACTTATGAAACCAGGCTAGAAATGCTGCTACCAAGGATATTGCCAGAGATAAGTAAGCAACTCTTTGAATCTCCGTAAAGGAATGCTGTGCCTAGTATAAACTATGCATTTATATCGTCTTACCTGAAGGGGCAAGAAGCCAGGCTGGTGACTTCTGAGCATGTAGATAGCTTGCTAACAACGTCTAGCATACAGGATGCCTTGGCAACTGTACGGGAGACCGATGTAGGAAGCTATCTGGAAGAATTGCCTGTTAGGACCTTTGATTATCTAGACGAATGCCTGTGGAAATATCTTGCACAACGCTTGGCTTACATAGAGTGGTTCAAGCTCGTGCCGCAGGATGTGATGAAGACATTGAGGGCATATAGAGTGAAGTACGACATCTTCAATATCAAAGCTGCTTTGGCAGGCATTGTGGCTGCCAAGAGAGCCAAAATGATACCAATGGGGGTAATCCATAACAATGGATTACTTGATGAACTTTTTAATGCTGAAAGTGTAGGTGATATCATCCAGCTACTTATCAAGTGCAAACTGGAAGACTATGTACCTATCATGGAGCAATACAAGACATATGAAGGCAAAAAGTCGAAGCTCCAATTCATCGAGATTGTGACTAAGCTAGACGGTGAGTATTATAAAAACATGCTAAATATGGCAAGAGGAATAAAAGATGGCTCTATCCTTACTAAAGCCTTTGGCTTAGTGATAGACCTAACGAACCTGCAAATTATCTCAAGAGCTGTAATTGGAGGTGAGGGGCTCCAGGCTGCCGAATTTACTATTGCTGGCGGGTACGAAATTGCAGATGACACTATTAGAGAGATACTATCTCTTAAGATATCTGACATGCCCACCAGGCTGGAGAATACTCAATACTCAGATGTGGCAAAAGAAATATTAATTAGCTATGATAAAACCAGAAGCATCACGGCTGTAGATGAAATTATCGAGAAGCATAAATTCAGAATGCTGAAGGAAGTTTTAGCACCCAGGGTGCTATCCCCATTAGTGTTGTTCTGGTATTTAATCCTGAAAGAAGTTGAAATACGCAATTTGAGGCTAATTCTAAAAGCAGTAGAAGATGGTGTTCCTGTTCAGGAAATAAGAGATTATTTGGTGTTGTGACATGATGCCTATCCGACACTTAGATATAGCTGTCATAGGTGATGAGGAACTGGTCAACGTACTGAGGTTGGCTGGTATCAGCAAGTATTACATGATAAAAGGCGACCATGAAATCCGTGAAAATGTGAGGAAAGCTCTAGCTGAGTTGCTAGCCGATCCTGATGCAGGCATAGTAATTATATTGGAGGACTATGCAGAATATGTTAAGGATCTTGTGGCCCAAGTTAAGAAAGGGAAAGGAATCACCCCTGTAATCGTCGAAGTTCCATCGAAATTTGGCACAAAGTACCCGGATGTTAGGGAATATTACAGAGCACTTATCAGAGAATCTATAGGGTTTGAAGTGGAAATTTGAAATTATATCGAAATTAGGAGGTTGAAGAAATGGGCAAAATATGGAGAGTTTCAGGTCCTTTAGTTATAGCCGATGACATGAAGGGTTCCCAGGTTTATGAAGTTGTTGAGATAGGTGAAGAGGGACTTGTCGGTGAGATAGTAGGACTGGAAGGAGATAGGGCAATAATTCAAGCCCACGAGGATACACTGGGATTGGAAATAGGCGAGGTGGTGATAGGAACGGGAAGAATCTTAAGTGTGGAGCTGGGTCCTGGACTCGTGGGTTCTATTTACGACGGACTACAGAAATCTTTGCTTGCCTTGGGTGAGGATATTGGCCCGTTCATAAAACGAGGTGTCAAAGCCTCAGCACTTCCCCGCGATAAAAAATGGCAGTTTATACCTGAAGTCAGGATAGGGGATGCTGTTAGTCAAGGAGATATTATAGGTATAGTTCCTGAGACCAACCTTATAGAGCATAAGATAATGGTGCCGGCAGGGATCAAAGGCACGATAAAGGAGATACGCAAAGGTGATTATACTGTGGAAGAGCCTGTAGCGTGGGTGGAACATGATGGGGAAGTAAAAGAGCTGACGATGATGCAAAGGTGGCCGGTAAGAAAGCCCAGGCCCTACAAGCAAAGGCTCGATCCTTCGGGCTTGCTCACTACCGGCATGCGCATTTTAGATTACATGTTCCCGCTGGCTCTTGGTGGCAAAGCTTCGATACCCGGAGGCTTTGGTACTGGGAAGACTGTTGCCTTGCAGCAGTTAGCCAGATGGGCACAGACGCATCTCAACATCTACGTTGGCTGTGGCGAAAGAGGCAACGAGATGGCGGACGTGCTTTATAGCTTTAGGCAACTCAAGGACCCAAACACAGGAAGATTGTTACAAGAGAAAGAGATCTTCTTAGCTAATACCTCAAACATGCCCGTTGTGGCCAGAGAAGCAAGTATTTTTGTGGGCATTACTATGGCCGAGTATTTTCGTGATATGGGTTACGACATTTTGTTGGTTGCTGATTCAACTTCGAGATGGGCTGAGGCTATGAGGGAGATGAGTGGGAGACTTGAGGAAATGCCAGGGGAAGAAGGATTTCCTTCGTATATGGGCTCCCGACTTTCATCTTTCTATGAAAGAGCAGGAATGGTTGAATGCGTGGGCAATCCTGAAAGAAAGGGGTCGGTAACAGTAGCCGGTGCTGTGAGTCCTCCTGGAGCCGATTTCAGTGAACCGGTAACCCAGAACACGCTTAGAATAATAGATGCTTTGTATTCCTTGGATGTTTCGCTGGCAAACAAGAGACATTTCCCAGCTATAAGCTGGCTCACCAGCTATAGCCTTTATGTAGACGCAGTCAAGGATTGGTGGAATGAGCGAGATCCGGGCTGGGAGAATACCAGAGCCAGTGCCCTGAGAGTATTGCAGCAGGAGGCTGAACTGGAGGAAATTGTCAGACTCGTAGGTCCCGAAGCTTTGCCCGAAAGTGATAAACTATTGCTTCTTATCGCCAGGATGATACGTGAGGATTTTCTTCAGCAAAGTGCCTACCATGAAGTTGATACCTACTGTGTGCCAGCAAAAGCCGGACTTATGCTTAAAACCATCATGAAGTTTTATGAGCTAGCTCAGGAGATGTTAAATTCGGGAGTGGGTATTGAAAGCATCCGCTCATCACCGGTGGTGTACAGAATCTCCAGGATGAAGGATATACCCAACGAGAACTTTGAACAGAGTGTTGGGGAATTGTGGTCGGAAATGGAACAAATTATGGTGAATCCTAAGCACTAAATACGAAATCCTAAACAATATCAAAATTCAAAGCTCGAATGACCAAGACAGAAAGAGAGTTTTGAATTTTGGAATTGGGATTTGGAATTTGTTTAGGATTTAGAGCTTGGATATTGGGATCTCTCGAAAGGAGGGCTCTTATGGATTTGTCATCACTGTATGTTAAAGAAGGAAGAGCAATCAGCAGGGCTAAGGGCTCTTTACTCGTAGCTGAAAGCATTCCTGGTATAAAATTCAATGAAATAGTTGATGTCCAGCTGGGGAATGGTGAGGTCAAAGGTGGCCAGGCAATAGACATCAGTAAGGAGGCAACCATAGTCCAGGTATTTGGTGGAGTCAGCGAAGTGGACCTTGCCAGAACTAAAATAAGGTACAAGGGCGAAACTTTAAAGCTGCCAGTATCCGTTGACATTTTGGGGAGAATCTTTAACGGGATGGGAGAGCCGATAGATGGAGGCCCACGGGTGGTAGCCGAAGATTACTTGGATATTAATGGTGAACCTATAAATCCTACACTTCGCCAGCCTCCAGCAGAGTTTATTGAAACGGGAATTTCAGCGATAGATGGCTTGAACGCATTAGTTAGAGGACAGAAATTGCCCATATTTAGCGGCTCAGGGCTGCCACACAACCGAATTGTAGCGCAGATAATAAGGCAAGCAACTGTAAAGGGCAGGGAAGAAAGGTTTGCTATAGTATTTGCTGCTCTTGGTATCAGTTACGATGATGCCTCCTTTTTCATGAGAAATCTCGAGAGGACGGGTGCACTGGAGAGGGCTGTAGCATTCATCAATACAGCATCGGATCCTGTTATCGAACGAATATCAACACCAAGATTGGCCTTAACTGCAGCCGAGTATCTAGCATGGAAACAGGATATGCATGTACTGGTTATACTGACCGACATGACTAATTATTGTGAAGCTCTCCGCGAACTTTCTTCTATGCGTGAAGAGATACCTTCCAGAAGAGGATATCCTGGCTATATGTATACCGACCTGGCTACGATGTATGAGAGGGCAGGCAGGATTTCTCAGAAAAAAGGTTCAGTAACTATAATGCCTATTTTAACCATGCCCGACGACGACATAACACATCCCATTCCCGATCTTACCGGCTATATAACTGAGGGGCAGATTGTCCTTTCCCGAAATCTAGAAAGAAAAGGGATATATCCGCCAATAGATGTGTTCTTATCTCTTTCCCGAATGATAAAAGAAGGGATTGGGCCGGGTAAGACCAGAGAGGATCATAATAATGTCTTTATGCAATCCTATGCTGCTTATGCAGAAGGATGTTATCTCAGGGAGATATCCACTATTATTGGTGCTGAGGCGTTAGGTGAAAGGGATAAAACATATTTGACTAACGCAGACGAATTCGAGAAAAAATTCATAGCTCAAGGCGAGCGGGAAAAAAGAACGATAGAAGACACCTTAGATATAGCTTGGGAGCTATTTTCAGCACTGCCTGAAGAAGACTTGAAACTAATTAAAGAAGAGTTCATTAAAAAATATCTTCCTAAATATCGGGGGTAGAATCAGGTGCAGAGGAAATGCCGGAATTAATTAAAGTTAGACCAACAAAAGTTGAGCTGGTAAAGCTAAAGCGCAAGCTTTCCTTAGCTCAAAGAGTACAGAAGATAGTAAAGGATAGACTATCCATACTAACCATGGAATTCTTACAGACTGCGAGAGAGACAGCGGAAGCTAAAAGAAACCTAATTGATGCATTAACCAAACTTTATAGAGCATTATCAATCGCCGCTGGGTATCATGGATATATAGTCCTGGAAAAAGAACTAATAGCTACTGAGTCTGATTTAAAAGTCACTGCTGGCTCAAGAAACATCGCAGGTGTGCGAGTTCCATCTTTCGAGCTTGCGGACACTCCCAGCAAAGTTGGGATGAGAGGATATAGTCTGGTGGACACATCATCGTGGTTGGATCGTGCGGCAGAGTTATCTGAAGAAAACCTTAGAGCTATTATCGAATTGGCTGAACTTCAGCAGAATTTTGAATTGTTGGCAATGGAAATAAAGAGAACAAAAAGGATAGCCAATGCCCTGGAGTATATAGTAATCCCGGGACTACAGGTAACGATAAATTACTTAAACATGAAATTTGAGGAAAGAGATAGGGAAGAGAAAGCACGATTGAAACGTGTGAAAGTTCTGGTCGCTTGAGTATAGTCTGATGTCCAAGCTATTACAAGATGAAGTTACCCCAATGCAATCGGGACAATCTCCCTATGAAAAGATGCTTCAGAATTGCTTGAGAGGCGAACTAAGGATAGTAAATGCTGGGTTGCCACAGAGTCAAAAAAGGCTATCGGACTTACTGAACGAGAAATATCCTTATGTGATATGTAACGACGGCAGTACACATTTATTTAAGAAGACTGAACTTGAATATCTTGCTGGCATGATAGATGCTGAGGAGCAAAAAGCGTTGCTATTGCCCATGCTCATAGCGCTAGGGGCAGATCAAGCTGAGGCAACCATCTCGATTCTATCGGGATGCGAAGGAAAAGTAGAGGAGAAAATCGTGTCAAAAGCGCTTGACATGCCGGTCACATGCGATGAAGCAAAGATCAGGATATATAAACCACAACTAGCATTGCTAAGGAGGAAGTTGAAAACAACGACAGTATATGTATTCTCTCCCAAAATCGTGACTTAAACTATCTGTTTACAGTGCAATTTTCGCAAAAAGCCATTGACAAACATTTGCACTTAAGCGATAATCACTTTATAAAATGGTTAAAATTAGATTACGCCGAATGGGGAGGAGAGGCAGACCATTCTACCGAGTGGTAGTGGCTGATAGTCGCTCTCCCCGTGATGGTAAATTCATTGATAATATCGGTTATTACAATCCTCTGACTGATCCCGCAACTATCAACATTGATGGAGAAAAAGCTTTGAAATGGCTTGGATATGGAGCTCAACCTACAGATACAGTGCGCAGCTTGCTCGCCAAATTAGGCATTATGGATAAAATTAAGCCGACCTCAGGCCAAAGCTAACTGTTAAGGAGGCGAAATGAAAGACCTGCTGGAATACATTATTAAAGCCATTGTGACAGAACCTGGCGCAGTAAAAATCACTGAGGAAAATGGTGATGACGGATTGCTAATTAAATTGGAGGTCGCTCCCGATGACAAAGGAAGGGTCATCGGCAGGCAGGGACGCGTAGCTCAAGCACTACGAACACTACTTCGTGTAAAAGCAGCTAAAGAGGAAACGAGAGTCAGACTGGAAATTGTGTAATCAGTATTGAGAACAGTCAATTCTCAGGGGTTGCTAATTCCTGGCTTTCTAAACACCCTCGCTCATATTTTTCCCAGTAAGCTGGTAACCCTGAAGCTTCAATCTCTAACTTCTGTCTCTTTTCATCAACTCTCCCCAGTTCCAAGGATGAATTCACAGGGGGGGAGTGAGACCATTGCTCAAGCAATTTAAAATAAAACTGCAAAATGCTTGACGGTGTGGAGAGTGCTATACTACGACTAAAATTCGAATCTTAAGGGTGAATATTTAGATTTTTTCAAAATCCATAGTTTAAAGCCTCGGATTTAAGGTGGATATACCCCGACGTTATCAAACACAAGGCGTCATCTTAAGACAAACTAAGCTAGGCGAATTCGATAAGATTCTCACTATCTATACTCCAGAATTTGGCAAACTCAGGGCAGTGGCTAAAGGAGCTTGCCGCCCCAAGAGCAAGTTGGGTGGCAATGTAGAACCATTGACACATAGCTTGATGTTGCTGGCTAGGGGGCGGAATCTCGATATTGTTACCCAGAGCCAGACAATAAATGGTTTTCTGGCTTTAAAGAGCGATCTATGGCGTATAGCCTGTGGCCTTTATATCTTGGAGCTTATGGATTCCTTTACTGTAGAGGGTGGTGCGAATCCTCCTTTGTTTGATTTATTGCTCGAAATCCTGAATCAGTTGAGCCAGCCTGAGAGTAATGAGACTACCTTGCGGTATTTTGAGCTACATATTCTTCACTATCTTGGTTATCGCCCACAGTTGCTCCGGTGTGTTAGCTGTGATTTGCCACTCAAGCCGATAGTCAATTTTTTCAGTCCTGGCAAGGGGGGGCTTCTGTGTCCTCACTGTGAGTCTGAAGAAAATAGCCGTTACGAGCAAATCGGAGCAATTTCATTAAGATCATCCATTCCTCTTTCGGTCGAGGCTTTGAAAGTTCTTCGTTTGTGGCAGAGTTGTGACTATACTACTGCAAAGCGGGTCAGAGTAAAACCGGAATTATCCTGGGAGTTGGAGCAAGTATTGCACGAGTATATAAGATATATTTTGCAGCGGGAGCTTAAATCGCTGGCTTGGCTTAAAGAGGTAAAAAAAGAAATCAGCCATATAAGCAGCACTTGACAATCATATTGGGGAGGATTAAAATCGCTGGACGATTAGCTGCAGTGAGACAGCGAAGTAATATAAATGGAGAGTGTCTGGTATTCTGAATCAACCTTCAAGCTTATTCATCCGCTGATTTGAGGCTTCCATTATCAGCAATAACCCGTTGAATTATTGAAAGTTTGACAAAGTTATCGCACTATTGAAGGGAAGTAATGTATATTGTAATAGCAGGATTAAGCGATATAGGAAAGTGTTTGGCAGAACTTCTTGTTAAGGAAGGGAATGAAGTAGTGGTTATAGACCGGGACCCAGCGAGATGTGCTGAATTAGCAAATGTTTCTGAATGTATGGTAATCACGGGAGATGCTAGCCAGAGGGCTGTTCTCGAAGAAGCGCGAGTCAGGAATGCCTATGCCTTTGTAGCCGCAGCTGGCGATGACTCGGAGAATTTGATGCTTTGTATGGTAGCCAAGGAGATCGGGGTAAAAACGGTGATTTCCCTCGTAGATGCTGAAGAGCATGAGGAAACCTTCGAACAGGCTGGGGTTACTTTGCAGGTTAACCCTCACATGGTGGCAGCCGAATACATCTCCCGCCTGATTTCACAGCCATATGTGAGGGATTATCTCTCTTTCGAAAGAGCAGAGATCTTCGAAATAGAAATTGAAGAGGGCATGAAATGCGTTGGGAGAAGTATTTCTGAAATAACGACTCCGAGCGGGGTAAAGGTCCTCGTGGTGCAAAGAGGGGGGAAGTATCTGGATGAGAGTAGTAGGATACAGCCTAGAGATTGGCTGGCTCTTATTGTGAATCGGGAATCTACCAAAAAGGGGACTGAGTTCATGAATAAATGGTTCACCAAAGGGTAAGGTTAACCCTCCATATCATTGGCTCGTTTCTAAAATACTTCGCCTTAGCCTACATTATTCCTTTATGTGTAGCTATTTACTCTGGCGAGAACTGGCGCATTTACCTTTATGCGCTACTGATCACTCTCGGTATCGGACTGATTCTTGAATTTAGATTCAAAACCGAGCGGGTAATAGAGCGTGCCGACGGTTTTATCATAGTAGCCTCCACCTGGCTCTTCATTCCCCTTCTGGGCACATTCCCTTATGTGTTCCCCCCTGTGGGACTGGGCTTTCTCGATGCCTTTTTCGAGGCCATGTCAGGGTTTACTACTACCGGTGCTACCATACTAAAGGTGGTAGAAGAATTACCCAGGAGTGCACTTTTATGGCGTAGCCTTACGCAGTGGCTGGGTGGAATGGGGGTAGTAACTCTATTCATAGCTATTCTACCGAGGTTGGGAGTGGGAGGTTCTCAGCTTTTTGATCGTGAATTTCCCGGCGCTATGCCCGAAAGAATTCGTCCCAGATTCAGAACCACGGCAAGGCTTCTCTGGGCGATTTACGCAGGCTTTACTGCTGTTCAGATAGCGCTCCTTTATTTTCTGGCCAGGCTTTCACTCTTTGACTCAATCTGCATCACCTTCGCAACTATGCCTACCGGTGGATTTACTCCCACCACGGCAAGCATTGGAGCCTATGCTAATCCCTTAGCAGAATACATAATCATGGCCTTTATGCTTCTGGCTGGAGTTAATTTTCTTATTCATTACCATGTTTTGAGGGGAAATTTCAAAGTACTTAGAAATGAAGAATTCAGGCTTTATCTGATTATTCTGGCGGTCGCTATATTTTTAGTAATAATTTCGCAAGGTTTTACCGCATATAGGGAGGGAATGTTTCAGGCAATCTCAATCATGACTACTACTGGCTTTGTTACCGCTGATTTCGGTGCCTGGCACTCCAGCGCCAGAATAGTGCTTCTGACTTTGATGTTCATTGGAGCCTGCGGTGGTTCTACCGGTGGGGGAATTAAAGTCGTGCGGGCTTTAGCCCTGATGAAACATACCGGAGTGATGATGAAGAGGGCTATTTCTCCCAAAGCTGTAATTCCGATGAAGCTTAACAAGAGACCTCTCCAGGAGGGAGTAATTCGGGATATAATCTCCTTCATCTTTCTCTATCTCTTTATAGCCGTTATAGCTTCCATAGCACTTTGTTTCTTGGGGCTTAATCTGGAGACAGCAATTTCAGCAGTGGCTGCTACTTTGGGAAATGTGGGGCCTGGCTTGGGTGGTGTGGGTCCAACTTCGAATTATGCCTGGCTCTCTGGTGCAGCCAAGGTCATCTTGATTATTTGCATGTGGTTGGGACGGCTGGAATTGTTTACTGCTCTTATGATATTTTCTCCTCGCTTTTGGAAAGGCTAATCAAGCTACGGTAGAAGTTCAAAGAAGATTTAGGTTATACTTTGTAACAGTTTCATGGTCAAAGTTGCGTTCCAGGGAGAAAGAGGTGCATTCAGCGAGGATGCCGCGGTAAAGCTTTTTAGCGGGAACATTGATGTTTTGCCTTGTAGGCGGCTGAAAGAGGTTTTTGAACTTGTATCGCAGGATAATGTTGAATTTGGGGTAGTTCCTGTTGAGAACTCTCAAGCCGGCAGCATCAACGAGGCCTATGATTTGTTATTGGCATATCCTCTCAACATCTTTGCTGAAGTCATTATCAAAGTAACCCATTGTCTGATGGCTTTGCCCGGAGAAAAACTGGCTGATATAACAACGATTTATTCCCATCCTCAAGCCTTAGCGCAATGCGATGAGTTTTTAAGTAAACTAAAGGTTGAAATCATACCTAGCTACGATACTGCGGGCAGTGCCAAAATGATAAGAGAGAAAAGGTTGAGGAACTGTGCTGCCATAGCTAGCAAAAGAGCAGCCGATATTTATAGGCTGGAGATTCTGGCAACGGAAATTGAGACTAATGTCAATAATTACACGAAATTCGTAGCTATCTCAAAGCAGAAAGCTAAACCTGCACAGAAAAATAAAACCTCTCTTGTTTTTATTGCTGCACATAAGCCCGGAGCTCTATACAAGATTCTGGGCATCTTCGCCACTAGGAATATAAATTTGGCAAAATTGGAATCCAGGCCAAGCAAAGCTAAGCCCTGGGAATATGTTTTTTATGTTGATTTTGAGGGTCACCTTGATGGCGAAGTTTACCAGGAAGCTATGCTAGAGTTACAGAAAGAAGCTACTTTTGTTAAGATACTTGGGTCCTATCCTCAGGCCATCTGAAGCGATTTAGACTCTAATCGTTATTGCCAATCTGCCCCTGACTCAATCAGGGATCTCGGGATGTGGCAATCTAAAAAAGATTAACGAGCTTGTTCCTAAGCGTATACAAGGAATCTAGCTCTGTTCAATGACACAATACAGCTATTTTTATAGCATACTACAGCAGGTTGGCAACTATTCTTGTAACTTCGCTCTTAGTCTTTTGTATGTAGAAATCAGGGCTTCCGATATGACTTTGGTATCAGATAACACCGGCATAAAGTTGGTATCGCCTTCCCACCTGGGTACTATGTGTGTATGGATATGTCCTGCTATTCCGGCTCCGGCCACCTTGCCTACATTCAAGCCGATATTGAAGCCATCTGGCTTCATTACCTCTTTCAGAAGCCCCAGGCCTTTCTTGACGATATCAAAATGTTCTTTTGCTTCCTTATCTGTCAAGTCCTGCAAATTAGCTATATGCCGATAGGGGACAACCATTAAATGCCCTGGGTTATAGGGGAAGGCGTTCAGGATTATGAAGTTGTGTTGACCGCGATAAAGGATAAAATTTGCCTCGTCGTTATTTTCCTTGGGTTTCTGGCATAAAATGCACCGGCTTTCTGGGGCTCTTTGTATATATTCTATTCGCCATGGCGCCCAAAGATATTCCATCGAACCTATATAGTATGCTGATTCTGGATTAAATGCAATGGTTTTTTGGTTTGGGATGAGAAATTATGAATGTGGCACAATGAGTTGACTATGCGATTTAGCTAGGCATAAAATACTCGGGGGCTGACATGCTTGAAATCTTGACCCAAAAACTGACCAGTGTATTTGAGAAGCTTGGCAGGAAAGGCAAGCTGAACGAAGCTGACGTTGACGAGGCTTTACGCCAGGTACGGCTGGCGCTGCTGGAGGCAGATGTAAATTTTAAGGTAGTCAAGGAATTTTTGTCCAGGGTGAGAGAACGTGCCATTGGCTCTGAAGTATTGCACAGCCTGACGCCAGCCCAGCAGATTATTAAGATTGTCAATGAGGAATTAATTGTTGTCTTGGGTGGTGAGCCTGGCCGTTTAGCTTCGGTTCCTGAGCCACCCGCGGTTGCTTTGCTCGTGGGATTACAGGGCTCTGGTAAAACCACTACAGCGGTGAAGCTAGCTGTTCAGCTCAAACATCTAGGACAAAGACCTCTATTAGTAGCTGCTGATACTCGTCGACCCGCTGCTATTGAACAACTAACATTGCTGGGTGAGCAACATGATATTCCAGTATATAGTGAGAATCCTAACGTAGCAGCAACAACAATTTGCCAGCGTGCTCTGAAGCAGGCTAAGGAAAGGGGAATGACCTGGGTTATAGTGGATACTCAAGGACGCTTGCATGTTGACCAGGCTATGATGAAGGAATTGGCTGATATCAAGTCTCTGGTACGACCTGCAGAGGTATTGCTTACGGTGGATGCTATGATTGGCCAGGATGCTGTAAGAGTAGCTCAGGAATTCCACAGTCGCATCGGGCTCACGGGGCTCATTCTGACGAAGATGGATGGGGATGCTCGGGGGGGAGCCGCTCTTTCTATTAGATTTATCACCGGGGTGCCCATCAAATACCTGGGCACGGGTGAGAAGATGGATACTCTGGAAGTATTTCATCCCGACCGTTTAGCGTCTCGTATTTTGGGTATGGGTGATATGCTCACCTTTATCGAGCGGGCTGAGACGGCTTTTGACCAGCAACAAGCAAAGAATTTGGAAAGAAAAATGCGCAGCGGGGATTTTGACCTTGAAGACCTCCTCAGCCAAATGCGGCAAATTTACAGGATGGGTTCCTTAGGGCGGCTGGTGGAGATGATACCGGGCTTCTCCAAATTCGCTTCTCAGTTGCCAGATGCCGAGGGGGAGAAACAGTTAAAAAAGATAGAAGCTATTATTCTGTCTATGACTAGCGAGGAAAGACGTAATCCAGCCATTATTGATGGCAAACGGCGCGCCCGTATTGCTCAGGGGAGCGGCACTACATCCAAGGATGTTAATCAACTTCTTAATCAGTTTCGTGAGATACAAAAGTTGACTAAGTCATTAACGCATGGCAAGTTACCTAGAAAGATGGGTAATATATTTGATATTCCCTTAAGATGAAATCAATCCAGATAGCCTTTGAGCTTTCGGCTACGGGTGGGATGACGTAACTTGCGTAGAGCCTTGCCTTCAATCTGGCGTATTCTTTCTCGAGTTACATCGAATTCTCTGCCCACCTCTTCCAGGGTTCGAGCATGTCCGTCTTTAAGGCCAAACCTAAGCTGGAGCACCTTTTTTTCTCGTTCGGTAAGTTCATCAAGCACTTTATCTATTTGTTCTTTGAGCAGCTGGTGTGAAGTGGCTTCAGTCGGTGCTAAGCTGGTGCGGTCTTCAACGAGGTCACCTAGACGGCTATCAGCATCTTCGCCAATGGGCATGTCTAGTGACATTGGCTCACGGAAAAACAAAGCCATGACCCCTTCTACTTTTTCTGGGGGTATATTCAGGCGGCTGCCAATTTCTTCGTAAGTTGGTTCGTGTCCAAGTTCTTGAATTAACTGCCGAGTTGTGCGTAGCAACTTGTTAATTGTTTCCACCATGTGTACTGGGATGCGAATGGTACGGGACTGGTCGGCTATAGAGCGAGTGATACCCTGCCTGATCCACCAGGTGGCATAAGTGCTGAACTTGTAGCCTTTCCTATATTGAAACTTATCTACGGCTCGGATAAGGCCAATATTTCCCTCTTGGATAAGCTCAAGTAGGGGCATGCCATGCCCGATGTATTTCTTGGCTATGCTCACTACCAGGCGTAGGTTTGCTTCAGTGAGGTGCTTTTCTGATGCCTTTGCTTCAGTCTTTATCTTCTCAAAGTAAGCTTTGAACTCATTGCTATGAGGCTCGATTTGAGATAGGAACTCCTCGCTAGTCGAGAGGGTCTTCAACTTTTGCCATGAAATTTTATCTCGAGCCAGGAGCTCTAGCACCTGTGGGGGCAGCAGGTGACTGTTTATGGAGAGATTTACGATGGCTTCTTCGGCTGCCGTGTTTCCTTTGCCTATTCCTTTCGCGGTTGCTGCTATTAACGATGTGTCTATAACATCATCGATGGCGGAACGCAGTTTAGGATTCTTGATTGTCGTTACCACATCGTCGGAGGGCTTGATACCAATATGCTCTTCGATAATCTGAACAACGGGAGCTGCTTTGGATAATTGGGAAATTACGTGAATAACTATATCAACAGGTGAAGGAAATTTCTTGTGTTTTCTGAAATGGTTATCTTCGATTTTTTCTAAGCTTCTGCCCAGCTCTATCTTCCGACATAGAAACTTCTCTTCTTGGACGTTGAGAAGTGGTACTCTGCCGATTTCCTGAAGATACATACGAGCTGAGTCGTCAATTGCATCATATTCCCCTAGCGGTGGTGGAGGCTTGATTTCTTCAACTTCCTCATGGAGTAATTCTTCGTTCCCTTCACTTTCTTCAGTTTCCTCAGCTGCGGTGGTATCCTCCACTTCAGCTTCACCGCTGAGTAAGTCTTCAGCTACTACTTCATCACTATTCAGGTTGATGTTTCCTTCTTTTATTGAATCCATGGTTTTTTCCCTTTTTTAACAAAGATGTCCTGAAGTTGTTGTCCGGATTTTATATCTTGCTCATCTAGTTTGGACAACTCCGAGCTTGTCCCGCCCTTTTCTCTCGCCAGCTCAAGCATCGCCTCCTTCTCAGTTTCTAATTTACGAAGAAGCTTCTCCTGTAGGCGGAGAATACAATCGCTCAAAATAGAGTGCCGTTTTTGTTCGCTTTCACGTACGATTGGCGGAAAATTTTCGTTCAACAAATAGTATAAATGTTCTAATAGGCCACTGTCAAATTGACTTTCAAGGGTCGAGATTTCAGGAGAACGCTGCCATCCGACGAAAATCTCCCGATTTTCTGTACATTCGAAGTACTCGGGGGATAATGATAGCTCTTGAGCTAAGGGACGAAGGTCTGGGTACTGAAGGAGAAGTGCCAGGCAGTATTCTTCAACACGGCTGGACCCAAGCTGGCGGGCAAGACGAGATTGTTCTGTTGGCTTGCTAAGTTGAGGCATTGCTCTGGCAGTCTTTAATTTCTGTAAGGCAGCTTCTATATTCGACGTTTTGATTTTTAGCGCACGAGCTAGTTTCTCCACATAATGGAATTTTTGTGTGGGATCCTTTATTTCATAAATTGAGGGCAGGAGTTTTTCTACAGCCAGAGACTTGTCCCTGGCTTTATTGATATCCACTTTGCTTAGTACAGATTGGAAGGCGAAGTCCAGAATAGGCATGGCTTGTTCTACCAGCTTCTCCCAAAGGGCAGGGTTCTCGCTTATTACCTCGTCCGGGTCCTTGCCTTGAGGTAATAGGATAACATTTGCTTCAGCATTGGAGTAAGCTAATATGGCTCTGCCTCGTAGAGTAGCTTCTTCTCCGGCAAGGTCGGCATCGAGCGCCAGAGTTATGTTATTAGTTAGTCTTTTAATTCTTTCTACTTGCCTTTCGGTTAAAGAAGTTCCCATTGAACCAACTACATTTTGCCAATCGTGCTGGTGAGCAGTGAGAACATCCATGTAGCCTTCTACGATTATGGCGAGGTTTTTCTTTCTAATGGCAGATTTAGCCTTATCAATGCCATACAAGATGCTACCCTTATCGAAAATTTGTGTTTGAGGGGAGTTGATATATTTAGGCAGTGAGTCATCTAAAACTCTAGCCCCGAAACCGGAGACTCGACCCCGGTCATCGCATATAGGAAACATCAGCCGATTGCGAAATCGATCGTAACTACCGCCTTCATCCCTCTCGATTATTAGACCAGCTTCTATCAGCTCCTTTTCTGTGTAACCTTTACCCTGCAGGTAATTCTTAAGGGCTTCCCAGGCATCGGGGCTGAAACCGAGACGGAACCCTTTGATGATCTCGTGTTTGACATTTCTTTTTGACAGATAGCTTCTCGCAGCCTCGCCTGCCTTGGTGTTCAATAGTAGATGGTGATAGTATTCAGCGGCTGATTCATTAATTTGAAATAATCTCTCTTTCTTCTCATCCCTAGCCTTGTCCGATGTCTCAATGGGGCTTAAAGTTATGCCTCCCTTTTGAGCTAGGAGGCGAAGAGCTTGGCCAAAATCGATGCCCTCTTTTTTCATGATAAAAGAGAAGATATCGCCGCCAGTCCCACAGGCGCCAAAGCAATGCCAGCTTTGTTGCTCAGGAAAAACGAAAAAGGATGCATGCTTCTCACTGTGAAAGGGGCATAAGCCTTTGAAGTTACGCCCCGCTTTTTGCAGAGTAACGTACTCGGAGACAAGCTCTACTATATCTAACCTCTGCTTTATCTCTGTGATTACGCTCATTTAGTATAAATTCCAAATCTTAATATCTAAATCCTAAACAAATTCGAGTTTCTAAATTCAAACCCTCTCATATTTTAGTCATTGGGTTTGGATATTGTTTAGCATTTTGTATTTAGTGTTTAGGATTTTCTCTTTATTGTGTCTTACCCTTACGTATTTAGTTCCTGGGATATTTCTTCAGCTAATCTTAGCGCATATTGGTCGGTCATCCCGGCAATATAATCAATGACTTTGCGTTCCCTGCCATCCGGCAAAGAGGTAAACTCTCGAGGTAGGCTATCCTCGTGCTCCAGGAAATGAGAATATAACAGGCGCAGTGCCCTTTCTGCTTTTACTGCATCCTCACCCGCCAAGCTGGGATAATATACTTTGTCAAATAGAAACTGGCGGAGTAGGTTGGTTGCCCTGAGGATATCGGGGCTCATGCCTATAGTTGGGTTGGTTAAATTGCCATTGCCACTGACAGGCCAGGAGCAGTTTATGATGTCACAAACCATGGTATTAATTCGCTGTGAATGCTCCTGTCCCAGAGTTGCTACTACTGGCTTGGGCAAATCATTATGAGAGATAATATGAGCTCTTATGGCATCTTCGACGTCATGGTTAACGTAGGCCACGATATCGGCTATCTTGCATATTTGACCCTCCAGAGTATTGACATTTCCCCATTCCGCTCCTAAGATCTCAGCTTGCCCCTTGGAGTGATTGAGGATGCCGTCTCGTACTTCCCAGGTGAGATTTAACCCTTGTCCCTCCTTCTCCAGTAAGTCAACTACTCGTAAGCTTTGTTCATTATGCTTGAATCCGCCGTGATACAACTCATTTAAAACCTTCTCGCCTATATGACCAAAAGGCGTATGTCCCAGGTCGTGTCCCAAGGCGATAGCCTCCGTGAGGTCTTCGTTGAGATTTAGAGCTCGGGATATAGTTCTGGCTATTTGAGATACTTCCAGGGTATGAGTAAGCCTGGTGACATAATGGTCACCCAGGGGAGCAATAAAGACCTGTGTCTTATGTTTCAACCGACGGAAAGCCTTGGAATGGATAATGCGGTCACGGTCGCGTTGAAAACTGGTCCTTATGGGGCATGGCTCTTCCCATTTCAGCCGACCACGACTGAACTTACTCTTAGAGGCATAAGGGGAAAGGGCTTCCTCCTTCTTCTCTGTTTGCTCGCGTATACTGGGTTTGTTAACCATAGAATCACTATAAACACAGTAAGTCGAGGTAAAATCTTTGATTTATAGAAGCGGTGTCCTCACACGCTCACGTGCCTTTTCTTTTGCTTCTTGACTTTATCCTATCTTCTACCGCTGCAATATTTAGCCTCGTCGACAATATCACATCCGGGTTCAAAGAAATTGAATCTATTCCACATTCAACTAAGTAGTCGGCAAATTCGGGGAAATCACTCGGTGCCTGCCCACATATCCCTACCTTTCTCCTTGGTTTATGACGGTGTGCAATATCTATGACTTGTTTTACCAGTCTTTTTACCGCTTCATTCCTTTCATCAAATATGTGTGCCACGAGTTCGGAATCCCTATCTAAACCAAGAGTTAACTGTGTTAAGTCGTTCGACCCTATGCTGAACCCGTCAAACACACTGGCGAACTCTTCAGCTAAAATCACATTTGACGGTATCTCGCACATCACATACACTTCCAATTCGTTTTCTCCTTGCGCTAAGCCAAACTCTGCCATGGCTTTTATCACTTTTCTCCCTTCCTCTGGCGTTCGGCAAAAAGGAACCATCACCTTCACATTGGTCAATCCCATTACATCTCTTACTTTCTTTATTGCCTGGCATTCTAAACCAAAGGCAGGCTTGAATTTTGCATCATAATAGCGAGATGCTCCTCTCCAGCCTATCATTGGGTTTCTTTCCTCCGGCTCATAGCGATATCCACCGACTAAATTGGCATATTCATTTGTCCTGAAGTCTGAAAACCTGACGATGACCTCGTTGGGATAAAACCCTGCCGCGATCTTCGCTATTCCCATTGCCAGGGTGTCAATGAAAAACTCCCTTTTATCCTCATATGATGCGCTTCTCTTATCTATCTCTTCAATTACTTTTGCCAATTTCTCGTCAGTACGTGCTGCTTTTTTCAGTTCAGCATATTCTATAAGCGCCATAGGATGTATGCCGATATAAGAGTTGATGATGAACTCTTCTCGGGCTAATCCCACACCGTCATTGGGAATTTGGCTTTGAATGAATGCACCATCGGGAATGCCGAAGTTCATCATTATTTTGGTATCGGGTCTGGGGAGCTTACTCACCTCGATTTCCTCTATCCTGTATTTCAATTTTCCTTCGTATATCTTACCCCTACCCTGGGAACAATCTACAGTAACTTGCTTGACCTTCCTCAAGACCTCTGTTCCTTTGCCTGTGCTAATTACACAGGGTACTCCCAGCTCCCGACTGACGATAGCTGCATGGCATGTCCTGCCGCCTTTGTTTGTAACTATGGCGCTAGCAACCTTCATTATCGGTTCCCAATCAGGATCTGTCATATCAGTAACTAAAACTTGACCCTTCTTGAATTTGTGGATTTCACTACTACTTTCTATTATATTCACCTCGCCTTGTCCTATCCTTGTACCTACTGCTTCCCCTGTCAGCAGTAGTTTTCCCGCTTCTTCAAGTACATAAGTCTTGAGTGAAGCCATGTCCATTTGTGAATACACTGTCTCAGGACGGGCCTGGACTATGAAAAGTTCTCCGGTTACCCCATCCTTTGCCCATTCAATATCCATGGGCGTGTCATAATGTTCTTCTATAATACAAGCCCATCTGGCGAGAGTTAGAACCTCATTGTCATTCAACGCGAATTTTCTTTGCTCCCCAACCTTGACTTCTTGTTGCTCCGTGCCAGTTCCATCTCCCTTGTACACCAACTTCTTTTCCTTCGTCCCCAGCTTCTTCTCCACAATGGGACTGAACCCTTCCTTCAGAGTGGGCTTGAAAACGTAAAACTGGTCAGGGTTAACCACTCCCTGTACCACATTCTCTCCCAGCCCGTAGGCAGCGGTTATGTACACCACGTCTCTGAAACCTGATTCCGGGTCCATGGAAAATATGACACCGGAGCAGGCTAAATCAGAACGAACCATCTTTTACACCCCCACCGATAGGTAAACGCTGAGGTGGTCAAATCCTTTATCTACACGGTAGGAGATTGACCGGTTTGTGAACAAAGATGAAAAGCAGTCCATGACCTTTCCCACAAGTTCCTCTTCTCCCCGCACATTCAGGTAAGTCGTCTGTTGACCAGCAAATGAAGCAGTGGGCAGGTCTTCAGCAGTGGCACTGCTTCTGACTGCAACATCAACGTTCCTGCCGTACTTTCTTTCCATCTCGCGATAAGCAGCTCTTATTTCCTCCTCCAATTCTTTAGGGCAGTCAGAATTTGCTATTAAATCCCTTATCTTTTCGCCCCTCTCTGCCAGGTTTTCCATATTATATGTATCCAGGCCCGCTAAAATGTCCTTGATTTTTGGTTTTATGCCTGCTTTCTCTAGCACATACTTATATGCTTCGGCAGTAATGGCGAATCCCGAGGGTACATTTACCCCTTTCTTATCCAGATTTCTTATCATTTCACCAAGAGATGCGTTTTTACCACCGACTAAAGCTACATCTCCTGCTCCAAGTTCTTCAAACCATTTCACAAATTTCATAGTCCCTCCTCCGATTCGTGAAGTATGGTAGTACTCCCCAAATCATTCAACTAAATCCGCTCCTTGCTTAGGAGCAGTAAAACCTGAAAACAGAATTATATTGTATCATTTTCAGCAAGAACGGAAGAAGAGGCAAGATGCCTCTCCTGCTTGGGCCTACTAAGGTCAGCTACCCTTTTGCCATCTGCTGCAGCGCCATTTTAATCTTCTCTTCTAAACTTAGCTCCTTAGAATCTGGAAGCTTGGAGACAGCATTGGTGGCTTCTGTTAGTGAATAACCCAGGCCAGTTAAGGCAGCTATGGTATCAGCACTCTCCTGGCCTAAGGGCAGGGCTACATCTTTCCACTCCTTTTCCAACTTGCCTCTGAGTTCAACAACAAGCCGGCTGGCAATTTTCTTACCGATGCCGGGCACTTGGCTAATGAGGTCGATGTTGCCGCTGCTTATAGCCATAATCAGTTGTTCGGGCTTCAAAGCGGAGAGCAGACCCAAAGCCGCCTTGGGACCAATGCCTGAGACAGAAATGAGGTTTTGAAATAAAGCCAATTCCTCGCCGGAGGCAAAGCCATAAAGAGAAACATTATCCTCCCTGAGGTGGAGATGAGTATAGAGGGAAATCTTGCCTTTAACAGCTCCTAATTGGCTTAAAGTGGAACCGGGGACATATACCTGAAAACCTATCCCACCGACATTAAGGATGATAGAATCGGTACCACGATATTCCAGTATTCCTTCTAATGTGGCTATCATTTTGGCGTATGTTCAGTGAGCCATCGGTTCAGCCGGCTCTGTTGAATGTGGCAAATGGCTACAGCCAGGGCATCAGCAGCATCGCTGGGCTGAGGTAGCTCGGAGAGACCAAGCTGGATTCTCACCATTTCCTGAACCTGTTGTTTATCGCTTTGTCCATAGTTAGTGATCTGCTGCTTTATCCTGGCTGGTGGGTAGTAGTAAACTGGCAATTCCTGGTTGACTGCTGCCAGGATAGCTATAGCCTGTGCTCTGCCGATGGCAAATGCTGACCTTATGTTATGGCCGATAAAAGGGTCTTCGATAGCTACTTCGCTTGGTTTATACTTAGCGATAATTTTGCTTAATTCGGCGTATAGAGAACGTAACCTCTCCTCCATGGGGGTTTGTGGTGAGAGATTAATCACCCCGCAATCTACCATATGTATTTCCTCTTCGCCATCTACTACACCGTAGCCCAAATTGATAGTGCCGGGGTCAACGCCAAGAGTGCGCATGTCAGGTCTGGCTGCTCAGCCTTTCTAGAGTAGTCTCAGCAACATCAATATTGGAAAACACACGCTGCACATCTTCTAATTCTTCCAGCTGGTCAAGGAAATTCAGGGCTTGAATTGCTTTGTTTTCTTCCAGCAGCACCGTAGTCTTAGGTGTTAGGGAGAGCTCTGCCGAAATCACATGTTCTTTCTCCTCAATAACCTTTCTCACTTCTTCTAAATCCTCAGGTTGCGTGTAAATCTCTACATAACCTTTCTCGGTCTTGACATCTTCAGCCCCGGCATCAATAGCTTGTAGCGCTATTTCTTCAGCATCTTTGGCATCGGTTTCTACGGTGATTACTCCTCTATTCTCGAAGAGCCAGGAGACGCAGCCACTCTCTCCGAGATTACCACCGTAGCGGGTGAAGAGTCGGCGCACCTCCTGGACGGTGCGATTACGGTTATCGCTCAACGCTTCTACCATGACTGCTATGCCGTTTGGACCATAGCCTTCGAGTTTCATTTCAATTAAGGCAGATGCATCAGACTCGCCACTGCCCCGCTTTATGGCTCTCTCGATGTTCTCCGAAGGCATGTTATTATCACGGGCTTTCTGAACTGCTAAACGTAGCTGTAAATTGCTTTCTAAATTGGCTCCGCCTTGACGAACAGCAACCGTGATTTCTCGAGCAAGCTTGGTAAACAATTGCCCGCGCCTGGCATCAGCTACCCCCTTTTGTCGCTTAATCTGCGCCCACTTAGAATGTCCTGACATCGCTATCCTTTATATCATATTTTATCACTGCAACACCTAAAAGGGAAAGCAAATATCACGTCGCAAAGCAAACAACTTGACAGCATCGGCAATATCATGCCAAATCTATCGTAATAGGCAGGTTCTGGAAAACTTCGCCTCTTGGGATAAGAAGGGTTAAGGGTAGTTGTGAAATTCTCCCTCTTAAGGCAAGAGGGGCTAGGGGAGTTACGAACTAAATGACAGCATAAATTAGCTGTGAGCTAGTCGCTCGCAGGGGCTGTTTTTTCATTTCCAAAAAGAATAACTTCCTATCGTTTTTAACCACACGCAGCTACACTTAACCTTTCTATAATCCCTCCCTAGCTTTGTCCGCCCTTGGGGAAGAAGCCTTGCTTATTCAAAGCTCTAGGAATTTTTCTATGTTTAATCCAGCCTGGCGTAGAATAGCTCGTGGCGTTCCTTCAGGTAAATCGCCGGGGTGGTGAGGTACTGTAGTACGAGCGCGGGTTTGAGGATTCCACCATATTTACTTCCTTTCGCCTGACGATCGAAGATGAAACCTGCCTGTCTTAACTTACGGATGACTTCGTCTGCGCTGAAGCCAGCTAGCCTTCCCATCAGGATACGCTTACTGGAATACGGGCTTCGCCGCTTGCTGGAGCAGCAGCTTGTAGCTTAGGTGGAAGCCCATCACCGTGTTCCAAATAGGACTCTATAAGCTTACGAGCCACATCCTGTGCAATCTCCAGGGTTTCTGTGACAGTTCGTCCTTGAGCTACCAAGCCAGGCAGCTCTTCACTGGTAGCCAAAAACCCACCTTCTGGTAAGGGCTCCAAGTGAACCTCCAGAAATATTTCCCTCATGCATTATCCTCCAAAGCTGTTGCCTAAATAGTATATCATATAGCATAATGCTGAGCCTCTCACCACACACAGTTACACTTAATCTTTCCATAATCCATCCCCAGTTTCGCCCATATTATTTTCATTTTATAGCCTCTTGCCAGAGCTGGTGGAGGAGGCGCTGGCGAAGTCTGGGGTCGAGGATTTATGCCAAATCACAAATTCTTCCTCACGAACCCATGATTTGTTTTACCAAAGCGTCTATTTGCCCAAGCTCCTTTTTTAGCTCGGCTTTTATTAATCTGCGGGTGTGGCCGATGCTGCGGGATTTTGCCAGTTGCGGGAGCAATTGCTCGACCTTTCGGGTGCATTGCTCGCCGAGTTGGGATAAAGCTCTATGGTTTTCGTCTGATGAATTATATTGAGGAATGGGAATTTCTAAAACCTTTTTGTGAATGTCCCTGGGACCCCATAATCCACGGCTCTGCATTGGTTTCAGGAGTTCATCCACAATGGGGGAATTGAGAACAGTAGCCAAATAATAAGCCTCTTCTTTATCGTCAGTATCGAAATAGTACTCCTTGGATTCAGCCACAAACCCCTGTATTTCAATACTTTGCCCCTCCACCTCAAAGCTGACGTGTTTGTCCTCAACCACACAGCTACAGAGGTAGGTGGCTGAGGTGGGATAGAGGACTTTGTATTTTGCCAGGCGATTCTGAGTCGATAATTTCTTTCGGTAATCAAGCCATTCTTGGACGTTCATTCTCTCAGCCTTCTCCCCTCTCCGTTTCCCCCACTCGCCCTGAGCCCTCTCCAGCCAGTTTGCTAGATTCAGAAAGCCCTGACTGCGGGCTTCATCAGCACTGAGAATCTTGAAATGCTTACCCGATGGCAGAAGGGGCAAAACCACCAGCCTGAAATCCAGTCGGCCAAAGGGAACAATGTCCGTCGATAACAAGGTAGCATAAAGGAAATCCCCCTCGATGTTCCCCTCCAGCCTTAAGCCCTTATAAGCTGTCTTAGCCTCTTTTTGAGCTCTTTCTGTGGTGGAAACATAAGGCAGCGAGGGGTCGAAACCGAAAACAGGATGTGACTTTACATCTACAAACCAGAGAGAGCGAGGAACAATAGTTGCACCTTGCTTGAAGTAAGGTTGGTAGAAGCTTCTCAAACCTGTGGTAGGCTTCACCTTTAGACTGCTCAGGAAACTTCGCTTTCCCACCTGGGTGACAAAGAGTTCCTCTAAGGTAATGGCGAGTGCCTGCTGTGCCTCCCTTAGAGAGGAGTTCTTGCGCTCCAGCTTCCCAGAAAATACTTGGCATTTCAGAGGATGCTCGGTCTCAATTCCTCTTTTACCGAAGAAGACGCAGGCGGGAACATTGAATAACGGCTCTACCTCCTCCAAATCCCAGATCTCCTCGAAACCGAGGTCGAGCGAGAAATAGGAACGGCGGAAATTATAGTGCTGGTCGGAAGAAAATACGCTTCTGGGTAGTAGGAAGCCGATAGTTCCTCCTTTCCTAAGATAGAGGTCGGCAGTCCTGAGAAAGAAGAGCGTTGCCAACTCCATGTGTGTTATTAGTTCCGCTTTACCTGAAAGAAGTCTGTAGTCCTCCACGATTTGCCGCTTGAGAAATTTCTGGTATTCACCCTTCTCCACGTAACGGTAGGAAAGCCAGGGAGGATTGCCCAGAACTACATCGAAGTTCCCTTTGAGGAACAAAGGTTTATACAGGTTCTTAAGGATGAAAGCCCAGATGCTGTCCCGCCTTTCCTCTATGAGCTCTTTCATTGCTACAGCCAGGTCATAAAGGGCAAGAAAGAGGGCCTTATCCGCGGCCATTTTTGGAGATGCTTTCACTATGAAGTTGAGAAATGTGCTTCTATCTCCTCCCTTCTTGCCAGCGAAATTCCGGGCAAATTCCTTTGATGCCTCAATAGCCTCGTCGTAAAGCCGTGGGTCATGAGTGAGGACTTCAGGAATTATGATTCTCTTGCCGTCAATTTCCAATTTGAAGCCGGGCAGCGGTGCACCCATCTCCATCTGTCCCTCCATCTGGGGAAGCTTGATGGAGTCGGCGAGGTAAATGGGGAGTGCTATAGATTTTCTTCTCCTCTTGAAGAGGTCTCCCAAAGCGAGCAGGTAATTGGTCTTGGAGATGATTACTGCTAGTGGATGAATATCTATTCCCACCACATTCTCCAGGATATGCTCCAGAGTTTCCCGAGAATCTCCCAGAATATCCCGCTTGTACTTTATGGTCATGTAGAGAAAGGTTCCCGAGCCGCAGGCGGGGTCAAGAACAGAGAATCGGGGATTCTCCTCCAGTGCCTTTTCCACCATGCGATGTGCAAGCCAATCTGGAGTGTAGTATTCTCCCAAATCATGGCGTGCTTCTGGGTCAACCAGTTCCTGATAGAGTGCCTTGAGAACATCCTCGAAAAGCTCCTTCAAGTTGTATCTTAAGAGCAGGCTCAAGAGTTTCTTGGAGATATCAAAACCGACGGCTCTCACTTTTTCTCGGGCGATCCAGGAGAAAAAGTCCTCTTCGAGGAAATTGGCGATGCGCTGTCCTCGGAAGAACTCTCCATTTAAAATGCTAGATATTTCCTCGCTTGAAGGAATTGAACTTTTCGCAGTGAGTCGTGCCCAAGCAATTAGTTTTGCCAGTGTTGCCAGATAAGTATGCCTGAGAAAGAGGTCTTTGCTTCCAATGATGCTTCCGTAAGTAACACGAAGGTACCTCTCCCAGTTTTCATAGATGACCTGAAAGTCGCTTCTACTTTCCACCTGTTTTAGGGCTTCCTTCAGCAGTCGAAAGGAAAAGAGAAAGGCAGGGCTGTGCATGCCGAAGTCCTGTTCAAATTCTTCAGTTCGCGGTGGGAGGATTCTTTCCCTGAAGAAGTATCTGTCAAGCCAGAAATATGCTTGGTAAGGTTCTGGAGTTGGCAGTATGAGCTCATCAACCTTTTCTAGCACTATGTCTTCTGGGAGCAAGGGCTCAGTCAAAGGTTTTTCGGCACCGGGTGAGAAAACCTGGAAGTTTATCCCATCCGCTGCCATGCAGAGGTAATTTATCTTTCTCTCCTCTTCCTCAGACCAGAGACAGGCGATATATCTTTTGAGCTGCTCTTTAGCCTCTGAAAGCGTCTTCCCTAAGTCCCTCTCAAACTCGATTACCAAATTTCCATAGAGGTTATCTACCCGCCCCTTTAACACAATATCCTTACCCTTGCTCTTTACATATTTTTCGACACCGCGGAGATAATCCTCTACAAATTTTGTGTTCACATCGCCGAATATATCCTTCAGAAGCAGTAGAAATCTCTGGGTTTTGGCCGATTCTGAGCTTAGATGAGAAACCTCCTCAACGTAGTTCTGGATATCCGCCGATTTCTGAACCTCAAAGAGGTCACCAAATCGTGATGGTTTCTCAGGTATCTTGGGCAGTTTTCCTCTATTCATTTGAGTTCTCCGTGAATAACACGCCGGGCGATTTCGAAGGCGGCGGCGATGCGAATAATTTTAGCATCGCCAAGCCCTTTTATATTCAAGAGCTTTCCCAAAGGCTGGTTAGCCATGCCCTTGAAGCCGCCGAACCGTTGCAGAATCTCCTCAGCAATCTTTTCCGCTGGTCTGCCTTTAATCCCCGGAGCAATGAGGATGGACAGAAGCTCAGCATCGGTCAATGTTTCCGCACCAAGCTCTCGGAGCTTGCCACCGGGGTGCTGCCATATTGGGGATTTCCTGTTCACTTTTAGTCTTCTCTCCCCAAAATCACTTTGCTATGCTTAGCAACTCCTTTCCATAGGGCTCTCTTATTATACCTTTTTCGGTGATTATGGCAGTTATATAACTATGGGGAGTGACGTCGAAGGCAGGGTTGGCTGCTGTTATGCCTTGGGGAGAAATGGGTACTCCCTGGACATGAGTTACCTCTTCAGGGCTTCGCTCTTCAATGGGGATTTTGTCTCCCGAGCTTAAGGAAAGGTCAATAGTGCTGGTGGGAGCAGCGACATAAAAGGGGATTTTACTTTCTTTAGCCAGTACCGCCAGGGTATAGGTGCCGATTTTATTGGCGACATCGCCATTGGCAGCAATCCTGTCGGCGCCGACAATGACGCAATCTATTTTCCTCTGCTGTATGAAATAGCCAGCCATGGAATCGGTAATTAAAGTTACCGGGATGCTTTCTTGCATTAGTTCCCAGGCAGTAAGCCTGGCTCCCTGGAGAAGGGGACGAGTTTCCGTAGCAAAGACGCTAACTTTCTTTCCCTGCTCTTTAGTAGCTTTTATGACACCCAGGGCAGTGCCATAGCCAGCGGTGGCTAGAGGACCGGCGTTACAATGAGTAAGCAAGGTGAAACCATCTTTGATGAGCTCGGCTCCCAGCTGACTGAGCTGCCTGGTTGCGGTTTCTTCTTCCTGGTGAATCCGCTTTGCTTCATTGACAAGCGAATTTTTTATTTCGGCAATGCCATCTCCTCTGGCAGCCTTCTTCATCCTCTCAATAGCTTGAAAAAGGTTGACCGCGGTAGGCCTGGAGGCAGCAAAAGTTTTTATGACCTGATTCAATTGAATAAGGAATTCATCCTTGTTTTCTGTCTTAATATCTGATGCCCCCAGAGCTATACCGTAGGCGGCAGCGACCCCGATGGCTGGCGCCCCGCGGACCTTCAATTCCTTAATAGCCAGAACTACATCGTGGTAATTATCCAGGTCGGCAAAGATTTGCTGGTGGGGAAGCTTGCTCTGGTCCAGTATCCTTAGCCTGCCGCCGAGCCATTCTATTGCTTTAGCTGCCATCGCTGTTAGTATAATCTAAAGGATAGAACTAAAGGAAGTTCTGCAAGAGTGTCTGGTAGCACTATCTTGTCATTCTCAATCCTTCACCTTGTGTTGCTCTGAGGGAGCGAAGCGACCGAAGAGTCTCGCTCAGGAAAAACTCCACGAAAAATCTAGACATCTCGCTATTGGTCAGGGTGATAAAATAAACAACTTGGCGGAACCAAAATTTGATAACCCCGAAGAATAATGTTATCTTTATCCAACTTGCCAGTTCCAAAAGGCTAAAAATGGCAAAGATTTATTTCATAGATGTTACTAATCGCGATGGTGTTCAAACTGCACACCTCGGTCTGTCTAAACTGGAAAAAACCATGATAAATATTTACCTCAACGACATGGGTGTTTTTCAGTCCGAATTTGGTTTCCCCACGACGAGACATGAATCGCTTTATCTTCAGGCGAACCTGGAATTGGCTGACATGGGAGTCCTGCAACCCATCCGTTTAGGGGGCTGGATAAGAGCAGTTACCACTGATGTGGAAAGGGCTTTCCAGTTTGTCCCCAATATTAAGCATCTTAATCTCTCTATTTCCACATCGGACCAGATGATTCAAGGCAAATTTCAGGGTAAGAAGAGTCGAGAAGATATAGTAAACATGATGGTCGATGCTGTAGAAGCAGCTCGCGCCCATGGGGCTGAAAGCATAGGTGTAAATGCCGAGGATGCCTCCAGAACCGAAATAGATTTTCTAATTAGATTTGCCTTGGCAGCCAAGGAACACGGCGCTCACCGACTTAGATATTGCGATACCCTGGGCTATGATAACCCATTTACTATTTACGAGAGCGTCAAGACGCTGGCGGAGAATGTGGGAATGCCCATTGAGGTTCACTGTCACGGTGATTTGGGAATGGCTGTAGCTACTTCTCTTGCCGGGGCCAAGGGAGCTATAGACGGCGGTCAAGATGTCTATATCAACACCACCATCAACGGAATTGGAGAGAGAGCCGGCAATGCTGATCTTGTAGCCTCAGTTCTAGCTGTTACCAAATCCAAGGCATTTGCTGAAAAATACCAACTGGCAGTGCCCATAGACCTGACAAAGGCTTGGAAAATAAGTAGATTTGCCAGCTATGCTTTCAGAGTTCCCATTCCCATAAACCAGCCTGGTGTTGGAGCCAATGCCTTTGCCCATAGCTCTGGTATTCACGCCGATGGGGTGTTGAAAGACCCCGAGAACTACGAGCTGTATAGCTTCGACGAATTAGGTAGAGGTGAGCCTGAGCTTGTAGAGACCGGCAGAGAGATATGCTCGGGAGAATATAGCGGCATATCAGGCTTCAGTCACATAATGGGCAAGCTGGAGGTATCGTTTGAGGATGCCAGGCAAGCTGAAGA
>JAGHCA010000098.1 GCA_021160725.1 Dehalococcoidia bacterium
CTGCGGAGAGCGCAGAGTTGACAGCACCGCATCAGCTATCTAAAGTATGAGCCAGTGAGTTATACCACTTTCACTGACAGTATTTTAGCATCTATGGAACCAGGATATATTGCACTATACCACTCCGGCGAATTGGAGCGCCGCGCCCAGGCACTTGAGTCTCGATTAGCCTCCTGCGACATCTGCCCCCGACAGTGCCGGGTCAACAGGTTACAAAGCGAAACAGGCTATTGCCATTCCGGGCGTCTCCCCATAGTCTCAGCGGTCTGTGCTCATCACGGTGAAGAACCGCCTATTTCAGGTACCAGGGGATCGGGGACGATTTTCCTGGGCAATTGCAATATGCGATGTGTTTATTGTCAGAACTACCAGATAAGTCAGAACTGGGAAAAGCAGAAATCCAGGGAAGTGGATTGTCGCACCCTGGCTGAAAGAATGCTCTACCTTCAGGACGAACTGGGCTGCCACAATATCAACTTCGTTTCGCCATCCCACTTTGTTCCCCAGCTCCTGCGGGCAGTTGTGGAAGCAGTGCCCATGGGGCTGCGGCTACCACTGATTTACAACACCAATGGCTATGATTCTATCACTTCCTTAAAAGAGCTTGAAGGCGTCATAAGCATATACCTGCCTGATTTGAGATATGCTTCTGACAGGTGGGCTAAGAAGTTTTCTCATGTCCCCGATTATGTCACACGAGTTCGTCAGGCTATAAAGGAGATGTACCGGCAGGTTGGAGATTTAGTGATAGATGAATCTGGTCTGGCGCAAAAAGGCTTGATAGTACGTCATCTTATTCTGCCCAATGGGCTGGCAGGCAGTGAGGAATCGCTGACCTGGCTTGTTCGCGAACTTTCTCCCACAGTGACCGTCAGCATAATGTCTCAATACATGCCCCTGCACCGGGCTTCACGAATCCCACTGCTTTCTCGGAGGATATCCGTTGATGAATATGAAACAGTTGTCCGGTTGCTAACAGAGCTGGGAATAGAAAATGGCTGGGTGCAGGAAATAGGGGCAGCAGAAGAGTATCTCCCTGATTTTGAGCGAGAAGGGCATCCTTTCTCCCCGCCGACGAATTCCAGTACCACCGCATCGGGTAGACCTGCTACAAATTAGGCATTAGTTCACCAAAGATTAATAGAGATATACATCCTCCCCAATACCCCTGATGCTTCAACAAAGGCTTCTTATTTAGGAGGCAAAATATATATGGCTCCGCACCCTCTCTCTAATCCTGCAGCTACCCCAAAATATCACCCGGCTGCTGCCCGAGCGATTGAGATTTATTACCCGGTGTAAATAGCGTTTAGAACACTGTCAGGAAGCCCGATTCCTTCCGCATAACTTCGGAAAGCCCTACCCAATTCACCAGCTACCATCTGGCTGTCTCGCACATTGAACCTTTTGACGTCATAGCCCAGCACACGGCGCATAATCTCGTGTGACTTGTCGGTGACGACTATTGTCCCATCTTCCGTAATCTCTTCAATCCCATCAAGTCTATTGCCCTCTTCATTAATCTTTATCGCTTCCTCGAGGGTGATATCATCAGGTAGTACAATCTCAATAATCCCTCTACCCAGTCGCACAGGATACGCCCCTGGCAGACCATTCGGACCTGGCGTAGTCGTAATTTCCCTTGTATCCTGCAAGATAGCTCTTATCACCTTGACTGCTGCCGCCGCAGTTAACATATTGTACATTATGGGATCCTCCGGAATCTGAGGGATATCATCCCAACCTTCACGCTTCAACTGCTGTTCTGGGTCAATCTTTTGCGTGATGTCCTTACCGTTTAAGAAGATGCGTAGATAGTAGGGTGCTCCGGCAGTATTACCCTCAATCTCCATATGTTCACAAACATAATGCGACCCAACCATGCGAACAGTAACGTCCCTGATAGGAACTCCTAGCCTTTTGCTTACCACCATCTTTACGAGCGGGGTAACCTCTGCTAGATTCCCTATCCCAACAGTTGGAGCCATGCCAATCTGTGCCAGCACGGGACAAACCACATCAGGAAACGATGCGTTCACTACATACGGGTTTATCCCTGCTTTTTTTATAGCCTGCATCAGGTTATAGGGAAGTGTTATTTGCATTGGTAACCATGGCCCATACTCAGCCTGAGCCAGTTTCCTTTGCTCGGCCTCTGGTAGATATTCTAAAAGCCACCAGTGTTGAAGAGCTGCCACTTGAAAAATCAAATCCGGGTCGAATTTTCTCAACGTCTCCGCAGTTGAATCCACGTCCAGCAAATTCAAGTTTACAAATTCTATATCTGGATGTAGCCCAAGTTTCTCTGCGATAGCAATCGCCAAATTCACTCTACGCTGCCCTTTATCCTTAGTTGCACTGGCACCTATTATCTTTACCCACTCGCCTAAAATCGGGTTTCTCGATAGTATCTCTAGCGTTGCATACCCCACACTTCCCAGCCCCACTATCATTACTTTATTTCCCTCTTTCATAATGTTCGCCCTCCTGATTTATTTCCATTGACAAGCCATTCTGAATCAGATTGCCTCAATTCCCTGGGGAAAACTCGCCTTCTGGCTTGCTTGCCTTGACCAGAACGAATCCTGTGATTTCTCCTATTGTAACATAGCGTCTGTAGTCTCAGTAGATTATGTGCGGCGTCTAACACATGTATGAAGTGTATGGATTTGAGATAATCTCCTCTCACTCGACTGGATATTCTTTAACACGTCTTCTGCGGGCCGGGTCCTTGGCCCATATCATCAATACGCCCACTACAAAGACGAGAAGCGCCGGTGCCAGGGCAAATGCTGATATTGCCCAGCCGACAAGAGCTACGGGAATAGAGAACGAAAGCGCATACTCAGGAAGGACAGGAGAAAAGATGCTAACGCCCAGCATTGCGCAGCCGGAAACCAGCGAGAGGTTCAGGATTACAAGTAAGCGCGGCTTCATTTACAAAAGACCCATTATGTGCACGCTTTTCAGCTCATTGCCAATAATTGTTTATCACTGTATACCGGGATTAGCTCATGAAGAGAAAGACAGAGGGATATATCAGAATATGTCGGACCTGGTAAAAAAACGCCTGTTGCCTGGTATTTCAGAGATTATATCTTGTTTTGCCACTATTTTTAACAGGAGCATCCGCTTGAAGCCTGAGGACATCGCACCTGCCTAAACTTTGCGACGAAATGTGCCCCTGCCAATCGTGCACTACTGTAGTATACTTGGATGCGAAGCTATTTGGTGGAACCTGCGACACTTAGCTATTGACAAAATCGCCGCAATTTACTAAGCTAATAATAGCTCATCTACCATGTGTAGAAGGAGTAACGATGTCGTCTCAGTCAGGCGGCATCAGTCTTTTATGGTATTCCTCATACTCCCTTAATAGCTTTTCCTTCGTGTGTCGGTAAGTTACCATATATGCTGTCCACAACAGGACATACTTTTTCCTATCAGCCAAAACCACCACGTAATCCTCTTCATAGCACCATAATATTATACGTTTTTCACGCCCGCGTTTGTTGGGCCAGCATCTGATAAAGTCGCTAGTGCAATACTCGATAATCGGTCTTGGCCAGCAGATCCGCTCACAGCGTCTAATATCTGGTACCCTGTCTTCTTCCTTTTTGCCTTCAGAAGTAATGTGCCAGAAAGTGTATTCCTTGTTTTGATAGAGCGGATGTCTTTTCGTTCTTACAGGTCTATCTACGAACCTAGGTCTCGAATCAATAAAATCTTCCTTGAAATACTTATATACCGCCTCAATATATTTGTGCCAATCGCCTTCGTACTGGTTGAGTAGTACTAGACTCGGTAGCCAATCAGGAGGATTACTCATGCCTGCCTCTCCGTGGCTTGCCACATGAAAAGATTAACTTTGTTCTCTCTCAGCAAAGTGGTTTTTGTAAGGCTATAACCTGAACGTTCTCTCATCCGTTCGACCACGGCAAGTTTGGCTGCATTCTTGTGAAGCCCGCGGTTAACGTACGACACAGCGCCAATAAGCAGATCAGTAAGTTGCAATATCTCCACTTCGTGGGAGCGTACCGTCTGCACGCGCTCAATAATCTGATACTCGAAATCATATATGCTACTACACAGCACGTCATGCAGCTTAGCAATCTTTGCAGCACTCCTCGTATCTTTAATGTCCACATAGATGCGGTAGCGGCTTTGAGGTTCAAGGATAACCTTCAGCATCTCGAAATACATCTTGTAATACCAGGTGTCATGCGTCTGCTCGTAAGGTTCATGTTGCAGCTTGGATTTGTCCTGTACGACAAGCGCACGGAAGTGCAGGCCCGCATTATTAAAGAAGTAATCCAGTAACTCTAGGTAGAAATCTTGTTTGGCGGGTGAGATTTTACCCCACTTGAATTCGAATTTTGGAGGAAGGCCGTGCTGTGCCTTAATCTCGCGAATATGCGCTGATATTTCTCGGGTCTTTTGCAGTGGACACCACACCGCACCCAGAACCATAACAGGTTGATGGTCATGTTCCAGATGACAACTTTCGTCACAGTACACGTTGTATATTGGGCTCATATCATCTTCCTCGCGAGTCTAGTTTCTACTTTTTAGCTTCAGCTATTATACCTTGTTTTGCCAGTATTTTTACCAGGAGCATCTGCTTGAAGCCCGAGGACATCGTGCCTGCCTAAACTTTTTGCCGCTTTGTAACTTCAGTGGGCTCAGGAACAAATTGTGCCTTCCCTTTGTTGTACAGACTTGACAAACACTTACAGAGGGAGTATCTTCATTGTAGATACTGTGAATGGAGGGTTGATATGAAGACACGCATTCAGAAATGGGGTAACAGTCTCGCTTTACGCATTCCGAAATCCTTCGCTGATGAAGTGGGACTCCGGAAAGAGACGGCCGTCGAAGTATCGCTGGCAGACGGGAAAATCGTTGTCACGCGGCTAACTGAACCGAAGCTGACTCTCGAACAACTCCTGTCAAAGGTCACCAAAGAGAACTTGCATCACGAGGTTGATACCGGCTCCGCCGTGGGGAACGAAACGTGGTAGGCCACCGCACTTACGTGCCTCGTTGCGGAGATGTGGTGTGGATTAGCTTGAATCCGCAAGCAGGTCACGAACAAGCCGGACGCTGTCCGGCCGTGGTGCTGTCACCGCAAAACTATAACAGCAAGGTAGGGCTGGCCATCTTCTGTCCAATAACCAGCCAGCCCAAAGGTTACCCTTTCGAGGTTCTTCTACCCGCCGGGTTACCGTTGGCAGGAGCAATATTATCCGACCAGGTTAAGAGTCTGGATTGGTGCGCTAGACGTGCCGAATTCATATGCAGATTACCAACCGAGACAATCTCAGAGGCACTCCAGAAGCTGGCAACTTTGCTCTCACAATAACCAGCCCCCCTCTTAAGGTAAGAGGGGTTAGGGGGAGTTATGAAAGGAGTCCCGCCTTTCTGTCATTGCGAGGAGTCGCAGGCGACGTGGCAATCTAATCCCCAAATCCGAGATTCAAATCTCAAAACTGTTTTGGTCATTGCGATTTTGCTGATTCGATATTGTTTAGGATTTAGGACTTCGGATTTCTAATCCCCTTCCCCATAGTCATTGCGAGCCCCGACTTGTTCGGGCGTGGCAATCTCTCAGCAAGATTCCGGTAACTGCTGACTACTGTTTTTAACAGGAGCATCTGCTCGAAACCTGAGGACGGACACCGCGCCTGCTGCCTAAACCTTGTGAAGACATCCACCATCAAGCCAAAAGTATTTCACCCGTCTTCAGAAGTGCATCTACCTCCCCTCCAAACATGGTGATATAATGGACAAAAGGCTCACGCATTTGTCGGGGAAATCAACAGGGGAGACATCACATGACCAAGGAAGAGCAATTCTACCAAGCACTTGAAGGCATCTTTGTAGGCGCACCGGTCGAAGGTGAATCAGGTTATATCAACCTGATGCGCATCAAATCAAGATATTATCACACTGGAGTTTTCCCCCAGCTCCAGAGGGACATAGAGGAAGCCTTAAAGCCGTTCCCTGACTTTCGCGACGAGCTTTTCTTAAAACTTTACACCTTTTTCAAGAGGTACTTTTCCAAAAGCGGTTCTATTTACTTCGACTCCACACCTGTCGACCAGAACATCTACGAGAAAGTTTATACCGATGATAGGGACGTTATGTTGTTCTGGAAAACGCACATGCTCTACTACGTCAAAACGGACCGCCTATTTAAGAATTTAGATACTGAGATAGATGGCTCTAAATTTCACTTCGATGTAGCCACTTTGGAACATAAGAGAGCCAACGAGAAAAGAGACATTGTCTATGAGCTTAAAGAGATAAAGGATGATGTGCTTGTCTTTAGTGTTTACTATTCGGAGAAAGGGAGAAAGACGAATACCGATAATATTTTGAGGGAATTGACTAAGGCGAAAGTGAAAATCACTGAGGATACCCTGGAAAAAGCCTTCAGAGTCTTCGAGAAACAAAGCGAGGTTGATTATTTCATCAACAAGAATGCCAGAGCTTTCCTGAAGGAGCAGTTTGATCTCTGGCTCTATCAGTATGTTTTCAGCGGCGAAAGCCAGTGGACGGAAACACGGATAAAGCAATTGCAGGTTCTAAAAGATATAGCCTGCAAGATAATCGACTTTATCGCCCAGTTCGAGAACGAACTGGTGCGCATATGGAATAAACCAAAATTCGTTTTGAACTCGAATTACGTAATAACACTTGACAGAATAGCGGGCAAGGACATTGACCTCGTAAGCACACTCATAAAGCATCATAGCTTCAATGAACAGGTTGCAGAATGGAAGCAACTGGGCATCGTCAATGACGCTTTTGACTTAGCTACTATCATTACAGGCAGCAAAAAGTCCCCTGCTCTGAATCCGAAATGCGCTCATCTCCCCATTGACACCAAATACTTCAAGGACCTTGAGCTAAACATCATCGGACTTTTTGATGACCTGGACAATGCACTGGATGGCTGGCTCATCAAGAGCGAGAACTATCAGGCTCTGAATACCGTCCTCCCGAAGTTCAAAGAAAAAGTGCAGCTAATCTACATTGATCCACCATTCAACACTGGGGAAGACTTCTTCTACGCTGACAAGTTTCAAGACTCTACCTGGCTTTCCTTGATTTGGGACAGGATAAGAATTTCAAAAGACCTTCTAGGAAAAGAAGGGGCTTTCTATTTGCACATTGATAGGAACTCGGATCACCTTAGCAAAGTAATTCTAAATAACGTTTTTGGAGAGGACAATTTCAAGGCAGAGATAACGTGGGACACTTGTGGCATTACCGGGTTTAAGTCAAGTCCAAATAACTGGATCAAGAATGCAGATTATTTGATGTACTACTCCAAATCTATCAATCACAATTTCTTCGTTAAAACCTACTCAATACTAGATAGGGAAGAAAAGAAGAGACTAGGAATCGGATGGTTAGATATATTGGGCACAGAGCACAGCCCTTATGTTGAGAAATGGCACAAAGGTACCCTTATAAATGAACCAGTTGAGACAGAACATAAGCTGCATCCTATTGGAATGCTTTGGACCGATGTATACTCTTTTCTATTTACACAAGTTGGAAACAACGAATCATTTTTCTTTAACACCCAGAAACCAGAGCACCTGCTTAGAAGAATCATTCAATCGTCGACCAGTCAGAGAGGTATAGTTTTAGACTTCTTTTTGGGTATTGGTACCACAATTGCAGTAGCTCAGAAACTCAATAGAAAATGGATCGGTGTTGAAATGGCGGACTATGCTGACACTGTCTATGAGATTGGCGACGAAAGAAAAATTGGGGCGTTGGGAAGAATGAAAATCGTGGTGTCTGGCGATCAGAAGTTTAGTGTTTTCGGTCATCCCCGTCACCCTCAGCTTTCAAGGAATCTTAACTGGCAAGGCGGCGGCTTCTTCAAGTACTACGAACTGGAACAATACGAAGATACACTGCGGAAAGTGAAATATGAAGACTCAGACCTATTTGATACTCTTTCTCAGGACCCCTATAACCAGTATATCTTTCTACGAGACCTCAAAATGCTCGAAGCATTAGAGGTTGACTATGAGAATAACAAAGTGAAGGTGGATTTGCAGAAGATGTATCCCAATATTGATATTCCGGAAACTCTATCAAACCTGCTAGGAAAGTATATCAAGAAAATCAAGCCCAACGAGGTTGAGTTCGAGGGTGGCGAGAGGATAGACCTCAGCAACCTGGACTACAAATTGATTAAACCGTTAATCTGGTGGTAATACTGTGGCAAGCCCGTTTCTGAGAGATATAATCGATAGCTTCCCCTTTGAGGCTCTACCAGCGACTTGGAACACATTCAACCTAGCTGCCTTTTCCAGGACAAAAACCCTCTGGGACTATCAGCAAAGGGCAATTGGAAACGCCATAAAGGTCCTTTGGAAATATTTTGAAGATTTCGGCGATTACCAACCGGGTGAACCGTTGGGAAAAAATCAGGAAAGAAAGCAGAGGTTATTCCAGTGGTACAAAGACAACGGACTGAACGAAAACCTGTCTCTAAACCTGGACAGGAGAAAAAGAAATATCTACAACCTCCTCACCGACTATTACCCACAAGAGGATAGCAAAATTTCATATCAGCACCTCATAAACCGCATGTCTTTCTGGATGGCAACAGGTAGCGGCAAGAGCCTAGTTATCATCAAGCTTATTCAGGTTTTAAAAGGCTTAATCGAGCGTGGCGAAATCCCACCCTGGTATATCCTCATTTTAACCCACAGGGATGATCTTATACAGCAGCTCAAGAGACACGTGGATGACTTCAATTACGCTAACAGCGAAATCCATATTCGGCTCAGAGAGCTTAAAGGATATCCAGAAGTTAAAAGACAACCAGTAATGTTTAAGGCTGAAGAGATTACCGTCTTCTACTACCGCTCAGACAATCTCAACGATGAGCAAAAAGAGAAGATTATCGACTTTCGAAACTATGATAACGAAGGAAGATGGTATGTTTTTCTGGACGAGGCGCATAAAGGAGACAAACAAGAATCAAAGAGACAACATATTTATTCTATCCTTTCCAGAAATGGCTTTCTCTTCAACTCGTCAGCAACTTTCATCGAACCAAGAGATATCATAACCTGCGCCTATGAATTTAATCTTTCCAGCTTCATTAAAGCCGGTTACGGAAAGCATATCGCCATTCTGGAGCAGGAGATAAGGCAGTTCCGAGATAATGAAGACTATACTGATGAAGAAAAACAGAAGATAGTCCTAAAATCCCTGATTCTTCTTGTTTATGTGAAAAAGTTCCATCAGGAGATAGCGAAAACTAACGAGGCATTGTACCACAATCCATTGCTCTTAACCCTGGTCAACTCTGTAGAGATCAAGGATGCGGACCTAAAGCTCTTCTTTCGCGAGCTGGAAAAGATTGGTAAAGGAGATGTTGAACCAGGCGTTTTCAAGTCGGCTTTGAAAGAACTCTGGGAAGAACTAAAGCACGAGCCGGAGCTTATGTTTGAAGATGGCATAAAGCTGATAGTCGATGAGGCAGTTTTACAAAGTATCAGCATAGATGATCTTCTGAATCATGTTTATAATTCGCGCGCACCCGGCGAGATTGAGATTTTGAGAAGGCCATCTAATAGACAGGAGCTGGCTTTCAAGCTCAAGACCAGCAATAGACCATTTGCGCTTATAAAAATCGGTGATGTCTCAGGCTGGCTCAGAGACGAGCTTGCCGTCTATGAAATAAACGAGAAATTCGAAGACGAAAGCTATTTCCAAAGCCTGAACAGGGAAGATTCCGACATCAACATTCTGATGGGCTCCCGCAGCTTTTATGAAGGGTGGGATTCAAATAGACCAAATGTTATTAATTACATCAATATTGGCGTTGGAGAAGATGCCAGGAAATTCATTCTTCAATCCACCGGCAGAGGCGTGAGAATCGAACCGATA
>JAGHCA010000082.1 GCA_021160725.1 Dehalococcoidia bacterium
CGAAACGATGTCAGCGGTAGCCGAGGCGACCAGTATTCCACCATCTGGCGCATCAGGATCATTTGTGGCGTGGATACCAGGTATGACGGCGTGGTTTACCACTATCTCTGGACCCTCACCAGGAACCTTATACACCCAAGTCGAGGACAGCTCTTCTATGTCCAGGTCCACAGAGCCGGTGTTGACCGTGCCCTCAATGGTGACGGTGTCCTGCCACATGGCAAAGCCCACGCCCAGCGTACCCAGCGCCAGGACCAGTGCTAGAGATAAAAGTCCTATTTTCTTCATTTTTTATGTTCCTCCTTTTTTGGAGTTTCTCATTAATCATTCCACCTCATCTTTGATTTAAGTCGTGCCTTACCGCGCTCACCCTCACCTTGCCCATCTCCATCAAGCGGAGAGAGAACTCCCGCCCACGGAGAGAGCCTTGATAAGGAAGCCCGGTCGCCCAGGACCGACCGGCTTCTCTGAGATTGCCACGCCCCGACAGGTCGGGGCTAGCAACGACAATCCCAAGAGAGCCCGAGGGCATCTCGGCAATAGTAGTTGTCAAAAACGTTCTGATACACAGACTATTTTGCATTTTCAAACTCCTGTTGCTATGCTATTTAGGTGGAGGTTATTTATGAAATTCACTGTTATTCTTGAGCCTGAGAAAATCGGATATTCCGTCCACTGCCCAGCTCTACCAGGGTGTGTCAGCCAGGGCGACACTCGAGAGGAAGCCATGGCTAATATTCGGGAGGATATCGAGGGAATTCTAGCCCTGCGAGAGAAACACAATATGCCCCTCCCAGAAGAGACACCGGAACTTGTGTCACAGGAGATACGCTGGTGTCTGAGCGAGCGGAAAGCAGATGGACTTCCCCTCAGGATTGAGACCGACGAGGTAGAGGTAGCACCCAGGGTGCCAGTTTGATGGCAAAGCTGCCCGCCCTCATCCGCAAGGCTGACCTCACGGTCGCTGAGTTTACACAGCTTCTTTAAATTCTTGTTGGCCCTGTAACCAGTTTCCATCTTAGTTATCCTCTTTCACGTTCCTTGAGAGAGGCGGAGATAAACTCCACCACTACGGGCTTTGGCTTGGAGACGCCTGGCTGCGGCGCAGCAAGGAGCGAACCCTGGCCAGCAATTCCCTCAAGCTTAAGGGAGAAGTAAGGTAAGCATCGGCGCCCATTTCCAGAAACTCAACTCCCGCCACCTCTTCCTCTGACTGTCCGAGAATTATGATGGGCACATCGGATAGCTCCCGAATGCGGATACAAAGCTCATCTCCGTTCAATCTGCGGCTGTTCTCACGTATCACTACGATGTCAGGAGAGCCTTTACCTACCTCGACCAAAGCTTCCTTACTCTCAACAGTGTTCACAGTCATAAAACCTGAATGCTGTAGCACAAAGGCTAAGTTATCTGTCATCGCTAAGTCGGAACACACAAGCAAAATTTTCTCCACGTTCAACTCGTTTCTTAGTACCGGGACTTAAGTACCAGTACCAAAGTTCTATTGTAATAACGAACATCAGGGAAGTCAGTAGCTGCTTGGTTGCTCCAGGTTTCTTTTTGGTTACGAAAGGTTTCTTTTTGGTTTCAGCACACCCTCCATGTCATTGCGAGCACCATCCCTTATTGCGTCATTGCGAGCCCCGACTTGTCGGGGCGTGGCAATCTCTTTGCGCGGGCAATGACAAATGACAAGGCGCAAATGCCAAACAAAGCTCAAAGTCCAAACAGTGTCAAATAACCGAAGTCGAAGGGGCTAAACGGTTTTGCCACCTGAGCAACCTGATTTCATCAATTTTCCCAAAGATCCCCCTCTTAAGGTAAGAGGGGGCAGGGGAGTTATGAAATTGTGGAAATAACCCCCTTTATCCCCCTTATTTTAAGGGGGATATTTAAAGAGAGCACTTACTTTAAGGGAAGAGGCAGTTTTGGCATTTAACTTGCCCGCTTGCCTTCGCTGAGGCTTTAGCACAAGCAGGCCAGGGCCCGGCAGGCGGGGCATTTGGATTTGTTTAGGATTTAACTTGAGTGTCTCTACCCACTCGAACTGGGGGTTCTGATGACGTAGCCTACGCCTCTTTCGTTGAAGATGATTTCCGGGTTCGAGGGGTCTTCCTCAATTTTAGACCTCAAGCGGTAAACACTCAACTTGAGGAGTTCTCTTTCGTCACTATAGTTTGGTCCCCAGACATGCTGGAGTAGCTCGGCGTTGCTGCACACCCTTCCCTGGTTTTTGGCTAAATGACAAAGGAGCTTATATTGCATAGGGGTTAGATTCACTTTCTTATCGGAAATGAATACCTCCCGTGTGGCATAGTTTACTGTTAGCTTGCCGCCCAAGAAGTAGCTCTTTCGGTCATTTTTGGGCGAGCAGCGGCGAAGGATAGCATTGATCCTGGCAATAAATTCCATGGGAATGAAATCTGATGACATCCAGTCATCGGCACCTGTCTCCAGTGCACTTACCTTGTCCATGACATCACTATTCTGGCTGATAATAATTAGTGGCACATCGGTGAAGTTGCGAATCTGGCTAATAAGGTCAAAGTGTTCCGGAGATAGTGCTCCTTCGCTTCGCTCAGGCAGGTGGAACATAATGATGTCTGGTTGTTCTCTATGTATTAGCTCCAGGCTTTCCCCGGCTTCACTGGCACAGACCAGACTCAAATCTGGCCATCTCACCTTCAAGATAGGCAAAATATCTCGCGATAAATCTTGTGAATAGCTAACAACCAGAACTTTCATTTCCTTCACCAAATAAAAAGGCGAAACCCACGCAGAAGGTCGGTTTCGCTATTAACTCCAAAAAGACCAAGCAATCAGTTCCAGGCTCAGCTTCGCCGCCCCCCCACACAAAACGGCAGTAGAACTTCCGGCCTATCCTTCCTTACTCATGCATTCGCCCACTACTAGTTTTCTCCGACTGTCCAACTCTCACTCCAGGCAATAGCTCTACTGTTGGTCCTTTGCCTGTATCATCTATGATAATTTATCTATTGACGAAAGTCAATATACTTAACTTAACCTTTCTTACCAATCTAGGACTTTTTTCCTATGACTATTTTCTTATCACATTGATACTTTTGGGTGATTGTGCGGTTAACTGAAGTAAGTTACCCTTAAGATATGTTAAGTAAGGAGGAGATGGGAGAAGATATGATAAATGAGGGGCACATGGATGACATGCTGACTGTGAGTGAAGTAGCCCGGCTGCTCCATGTCCATCCTAACACCCTGAGGCGGTGGAGTAACAGCGGAAGAATCAAGGCATACCGCATCAACCTTCGCGGTGACCGAAGATATCGGCTACGGGATATTGAAGGTTTCCTTGCCCAGCTTAACTCGCACAGGGACAGCGCCAGCGGAGTTTGCTAAATTGGGGATAATCGTAGGGCAACTACTAACGATTACAAGAAATAATCCATTTCATCACCCTTCGTTCCAGTATTATTTTCTACCTAAAAAAGTGCCAACTGGCGATTGTATCCGCATTTACCCAAATATAGACTGCGAAGTAATGGAAATGCTGTCGCCAGCGTGAGTTTCTGTTGCACAAGTAGGTAACAGATGTGATGAAGACAGTAGTGTTGGTGGTAATAGCTATTTTGCTAATCTATTCGTTCCCGATAATCGAGTGTCAAATCATTTAAGTGACTAACCCAATAGGGGATTGCTAATGTGTGCTAGCAGGTGTAGAATCAGCCAACTATGTGGTGTGTAAAGTGGCTCTGATTTGTGTGACTCCGACAAGTCGGAGCGAGGATTTTTAAATGGCGAAAGTAAACAATTCTTCCGTCCTGGCAGATGGAACTGTCTATAGTAAGCGAAAGAACTTCTGCCCTTTCTCCACCTCTCCTCTGGAGGATTATGTCCCTATCCTGGGAGAAGAGAGAATAGAGAGGCTACAAAAGGTGGCTCAGCGGGTAAAAGGCTTAAAAATACTAACTCTGAATGCTACCGCCCAAGGTGGTGGCGTTGCTGAGATGCTTTACAGCGCTGTCCCATTCTTGAATATGCTGGGCATAGAAACTGAGTGGAAGGTTATTCGTGGCACAAAGGAGTATTTCGAAGCTACAAAGGAGCTACATAACCTGCTACAAGGCAAGGCAGGCTCTTTCGGCCCAGAACGCAGACAGACTTACATAGACACTCTCGAGGAGTGTGCCAGGCAGAATATTATTGATTATAGACCTGACGTGATAGATGTGCATGACCCACAGCCACTGGGCTTGAGTTACTATCTCAAGAGACCGGGGGAAACCTGGCTCTGGAGATGTCACATAGATATTGATAGAGAGACAATAGAGGGCAACCCTGATTTGTGGAATTTCCTAACTAGGTGGGCTGAGTACTATGATGCCGTTATATTTTCGGCGGCTCAGTATATTATCCCATGGTGGCCGTTGCCCAAGTTCATAATCCCTCCCTTCATCGATCCTCTTTCTGAGAAAAATAGGGAATTGAGCCAGGGCGAGATAGACAAAGTTCTCACCAAATACAATATAGATCCCAAGGTCCCGATCATTGCTCAAATTGGGAGATTCGACCCCTGGAAGGGAATAGATAGGACTATTGCCACCTACCGCCGGGTTAGGAAGGAAAGGAAATGCCAGCTTATATTGGCAGGTGGCTTAGCTGCTGATGACCCGGAAGGAGAGAGAATTCTGTCCCGAGTTTATGAAGACACCGAGGATGATGAAGACATCCACGTGCTAAAACTGTCGCTCGATGACCGTCTGGAGAACCAGAGGGAGGTGAATGCTTTCCAGCGAGCCGCCAGATTGATAATGCAGCCATCTACCAGAGAAGGCTTCGGGTTGGTGATTACTGAGGCATTGTGGAAGAGCAAACTGGTGATAGGCGCTGACGTGGGAGCCATACCTCTTCAGATTCGGGATGGAGATACCGGATACTTTTACCAGACACCACGCAAGACGGCAAAAAAGGTAATCTATTTATTGGAGAAACCCAAAGTTGCTGAGGCGATGGGTAGAAGGGGCAGGGAGTATGTGAAGCAGCGCTTTCTCCTTCCTGATAGGATTGCCGATTATCTTATGACCATAAATATGATTGCTAGTGGGGCTGTCAACAGGAAAGTCTGTACTGAATGCATAATCAGCTTTTCTCCCTGGTTCGACTTGAAAAAGCGAAAGAGAGTCCGACTTTATTTCTAGTTTTCACCGCCTTCGTACCATTTTTCTTAACAGAGAGATTACTTCGCTTTGGGAACTGAGGCTGAATCTGGCTGCCGAAGCACCGAATCCCACCTTTATGGACCATGCAGTGGGGGGAAGGGCCTTGAAAGTATCTTCATCGGTCCAATCATCGCCTATTGCCAATATAAAATCCCATTCCTCCTTCGACATGCATTTTAAAGCTGCGCGTCCCTTGTTTATATCGGTGTTTTTCACTTCCACTATCTTGTTTCCTTCCAACACATGGAGATTCAAATTGGCAGTTATGTTTGAGAGATTGTTTATTAGTTCTCGGGCTCGAATTTCACCCAGCTTGGGGTTAGCTTTTCTATAATGCCAGACAAGGGAGAACTCTTTTTCTTCGATAAAGGAGCCCGGGGTTCTATCCACCCATGATTCAAGTATAGGATATATCTCTTCTTTCCAATCGCTTGTCAGAGCTTCTATCGTCTCCCATCCACCGCCCTTTTCTTTAATCCATGCGCCGTGTTCAGCCACCAATCCCACGTTGAAACTGCCAAACCATTTCTCCAGAGTATCTTTATCGCGTCCGCTTATTAGCACTACTTCGGTTCGAGGATTCCTGGTAAACTCTTCAAGCAATGTCAGGAGCCTGGCTCCCGGTATTGCGTCCACTGGTTTGGGCGAAAAGGGGGTAAGTGTACCATCATAATCCAATAAGAGTAATGCATTGTTGCTCTCCTTGAAAGCGTTGACCAATTTTCTCTGCATCTCAAAGGTCAATGTCTTTTCTTTCATCTCCTGTTGAAGCTTTTTAGTGTTAAGTAATTTGTCCACAAATTCGTCTGCCCAGCGCACCACATCGTAGCGTCGCAGGCGTTTCTGCATTATGCGGTTGTGCTCTATCTGCTCTTGTTCTGACATTTCCAGCGCTTTTGTCAATGCCTGGACAAGCTCTTCATGGTTATTAGTATTTACAATGATTGCCTCGCCTAGCTCTTGAGCAGCTCCGGCAGTCTCACTAAGTATCAAAACCCCTTTTCCGTCTGTCTTGGTTGCTGTGTATTCTTTGGCTATCAGATTCATGCCGTCTCTTAGAGGGGTAACAAGGGCAACATCAGCCAGGCTGTAAAGGGCGACGAGTGAGTGGAAGCGTAAAGAGCGATATAGGTACCAGATTGGCATCCAACCTATAGTCCCATACTTTCCGTTGATTTCACCCACAAGTCCATCCACCTCTTTCTTTAACTGCATATAGCGTCCTACTCTTGTACGTGAAGGTACTACCAGCAAAACAAGGATTACTTTCCTTAAGAATTTGGGGTTTCTTTCCAGAAACGCACTGAAAGCTTCCAATCGCTGGGGGATGCCTTTAGTGTAGTCCAGGCGATCCACCGAAAGAATTACTTGACAATCTCCTAGTTTTTTACGAAATCTTTTTCTCTCTGCATGTGTCTTTGAGTCCTGGACGGCGCTGGAAAATTGTTGATAGTTTATTCCCATAGGAAATGCGTCCGCCCTCACTATTCGGTCAGCCAAGGTGATTTGCCCCATAGCCGCTTCATAACCCAATAGACGATGCACGCTGTCCAGGAAGTGTCCGGTGTAGTCGTAGTTGTGAAAACCTACGAGGTCTGCGCCTAAAAGGCCTTCCAGGATTTGGTTGCGCCATGGTAGCAAGCGAAATATTTCAAAAGAAGGAAATGGGATATGGAGGAAGAAGCCCATTGTTGCCTTTGGCAATCTTTCTCGCAGGAGTTTGGGCAGGAGCATTAGGTGATAATCGTGTATCCAGATGATATCATTAGGCTTGGCAATTCCAGCAACTACGTTGGCGAAAGCCGTGTTGACTCGTTCGTAAGCCTCCCAGAAACCTTCGCTGTATTCCGCGTAGAGGGGGAAGTAGTGAAAGAGAGGCCAGATAGTTCTGTTGCAGATGCCGTGGTAGTGAGCTTCGACATCTTGCTGTGAGATGGAAACTGGATGGCAGTTTGCAGATAGCAGTTTTTCCAGGATGTCTTTTCCTCTTTTTATTTTTTTCCCGGTTGTCCCCGGCCATCCTATCCAGATACTATCACGGGATTTGTACCAGGAACTTAATCCTGTAGCCAGACCACCGACACTGGGCTCAACGTGTAAATCACCTTTCTTCTCCTGCACGGTGACAGGCAGTCTATTTGAAACAATTAACAACCTGCGCATGATTTTTACTACAATTCTACTTTACAATCATCACCTATGAACAACCTGATCCTTCGACTTTGTTCAGTACAGGCTTCTCCGGGGTCTTTGTCCTGTCCAGTTAATTTTGTATTTTTGCCAATGACACTATTAGCCAGGTGCTTGATTTTCAAGATTTGGCAATTCTCCAGTATCACTGAACGTTCCAGACTCGAATCCTCGACCACTGTCTCAGCTCTGATGTTGGTAAAAGGTTTAACGAGAGAATTTTTTATCCGACAGTTTGCTGCTATAAATACCGGGCCTTGAACGAGGCTGTTTTCTATTTCTGTTGCCTCCCCGATTTCAACTCTGCCCACGATGCTGCTTTGCTTATCCACTTTCCCTTTAATGTCCCGCTCCAGGAAGGCATCAAGAACAACACGGTTAGCCTCAATAAGTCCGTCATTGCTGCCGATGTCAAGCCACCAACCCTGGAGAAGATGGCTTCTAATCACCTTTCCCATCTCCAGAAGTTTCTGGATGGCGTCGGTTATCTCCAGCTCTCCCCGCCAGGAAGGCTTTATCTGAGCTATAGCTTTATGAATTTCAGCAGTGAAGAGGTAAACTCCAATTATAGCCAGGTTGCTCTTCGGTTTTTGGGGCTTTTCCACCATATGTATCACCTTTCCTGAGGGGTCGAGTTCAGCTACGCCAAAAGCCCGGGGGTCGGGCACTTCCTTGAGGAGAATGCTAGCATCAGAACTGGAGGTGTGGAATTCGCCCAGGAAGTCTTTGACGCCTTCCTGGACGAGGTTATCGCCCAGGAGCATGAGAAAGGGGGAATCGCCAAGGAAGCCTTTAGCTACCTTGACAGCGTGCGCCAGCCCAAGGGGTTCATGTTGGACGATGAATGTAATCTGTCCTCCCCACTCTGAGCCAGTACCTATGGCTTCCTCTATGTAAGGACCAGACTCTGGAGATACAACGATACCGATATCTTTGATGCCAGCTTCTTTTACATAATTTAGTACATGAAATAAAACCGGCTTATCTCCCACTGGCAGGATGTGTTTCGGAACAGTGTTAGTCAGCGGCTTAAGCCGCGTGCCTTTGCCGGCAGCCAAGACTAAAGCTTTCACCCACTCACTCCACTATCATACCTCTTGATTTGCCCACACATCTTCCCGACAAACTATGCCCTTTCACTCAACTATAGTCATTCGAAACGGTGGATTGGGCGAGGCGTTGTTTCACGAAGTTTATCGCATCTATAGATGTTGGGTCAACTTCGCTTAGTATTGCCTATAGATGAAAGAACCGCTACAGCAGCTTGGCAACGAAGCCACCAAGCCGACAATCTGGGATAAGACCCTTTTATTTAGTTTTAGTCACTTTCAAAAAATCTAAATTTCTCGGCATTGATTCCAGGGGCATTTCTAAACGAAGTTCAGGTACTTCTTCATAATTTTTATTTTTGATCCACCCGGCTTGCGTGTAGTAGTACGAAAATCCTCCTTTTGCTTCAATACTTGCGTAGTCAGATTTGCATTCTTTTGATATCCAATTTCCCATTTTCAATATTTCTGCAGCGGGATTGATTGTTACATGCCCATAAAAAGAAGGAACCAAGACGCAATCTCCCTTCGTTGCTTTTACATAGCAGACATCCTGGATTTTCCCTTCTCCTTTCTTTTGCATCAAGAAAATCCCTTCTCCTTCTAAGACAATATATAGTTCTTGATATCCCCCAATGTGGTAATGCCCTTTTGTTTTTACAAATTCTTGGCCCAGCATCTTGGGCGGAATTGTCGTAATGTCATATCTTAAGCCATCTTTCTCCTCGAGTCCTCGCTCCATATAATAAAGCTCAAGATTAGGGGCGGTTCTTGCCCATGCCTTGTCGTAAAGGACCGTCCTCATATCATCCAGATACCGAATTTCAGTTTCCATTTCCATATTCCTCCTTGTTTTATGTACTGGTTTTCCAGGGTTTAGCTGGTTTAAGGTAAGCGAGTATTCATGACTTATCAAATTACCGGTAAACTGAAGCGTTATCTAAATCAACCATGGCTAATCCTCGATGTCTTGCTCTTTGTTCCTTAATCGGCTGAGCTGTGTATCCTGTTTAGAAGGATACCCTAATTAAGCGATTCAGACAAGCTACAAAGCTATGTCAAAGATGCGGCGGCTATTCAGGATTTAGTACACAAGGCACTGGTGCGGTACTATCCTTCCCTGGTATCCCAGACGCGGGTGTTCCTGGTCGAGGCGCAAGATGCTCTCTTATCTGGTATGAAGCCCAAAATGTCGGAACTGGCTATCAGCCGTCTGCGTTCTTGGGGATTTGAGGTTTTATTGAAAACTAGCATTACTGATGTCTGGGCAGGGGGTATCCGGACTGATGATGGGCAAACTATAACAACCAACACTATTATTTGAGTAGCGGGGGTGAAGCTGGTGGCTGTTGTGGAATCGCTGCCTTTTAAGAAGGCGAAGGGTGGGCGCATCTTCGTGAATCAGTATCTGGAAGTTTCGGAATCACCCGGAATCTATGTACTTGGGCATTGTGCTCATTTGTTACAGGAGAATGGCTCGGTACCATATCCGTCCACACAGCAAGTGGCTCAGCGACAGGGCCCGGCCTGTGCCAGGAACATAATTGGCGCCATGCAAGGTAAGGACCAGCATCCCTTCCGTTACAAGTTTAAGGGGCAGGTAATATATAGGCAGGAATTTAGTGCTGGCACAGTTGGGGAATCGTGTTTTCAATGGCTTCGCTGCCGCGTTGCTGCGGCGGATCTATTATCTATGGATATTTATCTCATATCTCGGGCTGCCGACGGAATTCAGGAGAAAACTCGGTGCTGTCTGTAGGTGGATCCCTGCCTACTTCTACCGTCGCGATACGGCTCACCTAAACTGAGTTGCGGACACGGTTGAGA
>JAGHCA010000025.1 GCA_021160725.1 Dehalococcoidia bacterium
AAGACCCAACTGCCTGATATTGATGATAAAATAAGGTTTGTTATTCCAATAATGCTTGATAAAGTCTCTGTGAAATTAGGCCCCTGGAGTGGATACAATGTCTTGGCACATCACCTTGTTGGGGCACAATTCTATGGAAAGTTGGCCTTGTCAGCTCTGCTCGCTGGTTTATGTGTTGTCTCATGGCTCGTTGTATTTTCCATATTGATCTGGGTGTCTTCTTCGTTTCTGTGGCGAAGGCGCTTAACCTGAAGCTGAAGGGAGAGGGAGTTTTCAGAGAAGGGTGAAAGAACTTGTCTCCAAAAGTGACTAATTGACCAGCTTCGCGACAATAAAAAACACCATGCAATAGTCTTTTATGTGGTGGGCAAGACATGTTGTGGAGTTAATAGGGTGACAAAACGCTGGAATGTTCACTTTCCAGGACTATCGCCACTGGATTGCAATGGATTCTCTCTGGAAAAGATGCACCGCCGCGCGTAGAGCGACGATATCTGCGCCGATAATCACCAGTGCCAGCACCAGGGTTCGCAAGGTAGAAAACCAGATGATTCCGGTGACCTGAATACCAATCAAAGCCAGGATTGGGAAAACAACAATTAAAGCAATATTCTGGGCACCCTTGGAATCCTTCGCCCGCGAAGACCCAATGACACCGAGCATAAAGCTGAGAATGGCAACCGCCGGCGTAAGTAAAAATATGCTGAGCAACCAGCTGGGTGTGAGTACAAGTCTGCTGAGATTACCCCATCCCAACAAACTTACCACCAGCAGAAAGAACCCTGCTGAAACCCAGGTCATCAGAAGCGCGGGTATTGCTCCGGCCAGCGTCTTACCCAGGAGAAGTTCCCAGGTCCTGACCGGTGTTGCCAGCAGGGCTTCAAGGCTGCCCGTCAGCTTTTCGTCAACAATACTGAAGGCGGCTATGCCGATGGCAATCACGACAGGAATGAGCAGCAGAATGAACTGGAATTGGTTAAGCAATAGCACAAGGAGTTGCTCAGAAACTGGTAGTGCAGATACCTCGGGAATAGCCTGGAGGAGCTTCTCCAGTGCTGTTTGAAATACCGAGTTCCCCAGCATACCTTCGCCACCGAACCTGAACGCAAGCCAGACGTATAATATGAACTGCCCTATAACCGCAAACGGAAGCAGCGTTACGAGAAGAGCGCTGTTTGGGTCGGTAAATAGCAGATTCCATTCCTTGCCTAGGATATTATGAACACGTCACTAACCTTCTCCTCGTTCATCAGCCTGAGATAGACTTGCTCGAGCGTATATTGCTCTTCAGAGACGGTAATCACCTTGCCACCTGCTTCAACCATGGCTCTCACGAGCTCGGGGCGGTTACGTTCCGAATCTATGAGTTCCACACTGAGGTGAGAGCCTTCCTCTTTTGCATCCTGGACAAATGGCAACTCCTTCACTACCGCTAGAATATTTGGATCCGGGGACTGTAGTTCTACGATCACCTTGCGCCCGAAGAAGCGCCGGCGAAGGCTCTCAGCCGTACCCAAGGCCAGTAGCCTGGTCTGAATTATAGCAATGCGATTGCACAACATTTCCGCCTCACCAAGATTATGAGTGGAAATAAAGATGGTACACCCCTCTTCTCGCATTCTGCATATTAACTGGCGGACCTCACTAGCGGCTTCGGGATCTAGCCCAGATGTCGGCTCATCTAAGAAAAGCACCTTCGGCTCGTGTATCATAGTCCTTGCCAGGGCCAGGCGTTGCTTCATTCCCTTGGAAAACGTGCCCGCATTGTCCTCTCTTCGTTCCCAGAGACCCATCAACTTGAGGTACTTCTCCACCCGTGCACGCACATCATCGATGGGATAGAAGCCGGCGAAGTACTCCAAGTTACGCCTGGCGCTGAGGCGGCTATAGAGACCGGGTGTCTCCGTCAGCACGCCGATAACCTCATGCAGTTTCTCCACATCCCGATCAATTCTGTGGCCAGCCACAATAGCTTCTCCCCCGGTCGGCCGGATAATTCCTGCCAGCATTCGAATTGTGGTCGTCTTCCCCGCCCCATTTGGCCCCAAGAAACCAAGGACCTCTCCAGACTCAACCGCCATGGTCAAGTCGTCCACCGCGATTACATCCTTGAAGCGGCGTGAAAGACCAGAGGTCTCAATTATCACCACGCAATAATACTCCGTCTTTCAGTCCTAAGAGGCATATTCGGGAACTTAGGAAACATGTGTTGCTGCAGCATTATATACTAAAGACTCGGCGGGTATCACAAATTGGCTTTTAGTTAACATTTCCGAGAATTGTCGGATAACAATACCACAAAAAGTTGGCTTTATCAGCTCCGTGTGCTAGTTTATATGTTGCCTTATGGCTCGCTGTATCTTCCATATTGATTTGGGTGCCTTATTCGTTTCTGTGGAGCAGGCGCTTAACCCAGAGCTGAAGGGAAAGCCGGTAATCGTCGGCGGAGACCCCAAGCACCGCAGCGTAGTTGCCTCCGCTTCCTATGAAGCCCGAACTATCGGCATCCATGCCGGTATGCCATCATCCAAGGCACACCGCCTGTTTCCCTAGCCGACTTCTATACAGCTAATTTCTCAAGCTACAGACATGCTTCATCCAGGTTTATGAAAATCCTGGACGATTTTTACTCCATATTGAAGCGACGGATCATTCTCAAGACATCTTGAGCTACGGCATTGGTGGGATCAATCAACACTGCCTTTTCAGTATATGCAATCGCTTTGTGGACGTTGAGGGAAGACAAATATGCAACTGCCAGATCAGTCATTATATTGACACTTCCTGGTTGAAGGCGGTTTGCCTCCTCAAGACAAGCTAGCCCCCGGGCTACATCTCCACTACTATATATAGCCCAGCCCAACCCTCGCAAGTACTCACCGTTGCCCGGGTCTTTCTCAAGTGCCTTCTCAAACTCCGACATGGCCTTGTTCCATCGCTTCTCAATTGAGTATATGAAGCCGAGTATATAGTGGTAACGGGGCTCCTCTGGCTTAAGGCGTATCGCTTTCTTAATATGCTTCTCCGCAGCATCCAGTTTTCGCAGCGTAAGGAATATGTCGCCCAGGTAGGCGTTAGCATACTCGACCGCTATAGGATTATCTGAGTATCTGATTAGTATGTATCGATAGATCTCTATAGCCCTATCGTAGTCGTGTTGCTCGACTGCAGCCCTAGCCTCATCCCATATGGACTGTAATTCGGGAACATTTTCATTGCTCACTGTGTCACCAATCAACGGACTACCAGCTTAATAATAGCATATTGAGGAAACAAGGCAAGGGTGGCTTGCACATTAAGATGAAAACCTGGCTTTGCCAGCTCTGCTTGCTAGTTTATAGGCTATCTTATGGCTCGCTTAATCTTCCATATTAATCTGGATACCTTCTTCGTTTCTGTGGAGCAGGTGCTTAACCTCACGCTGAAGTGAAAGCCGGTAATCGTTGGCGGAGACCCTGAGTACTGCGGCGTAGTTGCCTCCGCATGACCTGTGCTGTCGCTATAGACCTCCTGGTATGTAGAATTGATGGTGGTTCCGCCCATGTAGCCGGAAATCGCTTCCATGCACCAGAAGCAGCCACCAGCAAGGATAGCAACTTCTTATATAGCTCTCTCGGTCACAGCTTGTTCTCTGGCTCGAATTTCAGTGCAACGCCGTTTATGCAGTAGCGTTTGCCAGTGGGCGGCGGGCCATTGTTGAAAACATGACCAAGATGAGAGCCACACCGAGCGCAGACGATTTCGGTCCGCAGCGTTCCCAGACTTCTGTCAGGTTGCTCTGCTACATTCAGTGGTGAGGCCGTCTCATAGAAGCTGGGCCAGCCTGTTTCCGATTCGAACTTGGTAGCGCTGCGAAAGAGGTCAGTACCGCACCTCACACATCGGAAAATTCCGGGTTCGTGGACTGCGTTAAAGGAACACGTTCCCGGAGCTTCCGTTCCCTTCTTCGTGGTGATTTCATACTGCTTTTCGGTCAATAATGTCTTCCATTCTGCGTCTGTTTTCTCTAGCCTCTCTACCGTTACCACCCTGTTCTGTTTAGCATCATAAATCCGGACCATCGCCATACACTTATCTCCTGCAAGTTGCCTCGGCTCATTATAGCACGGCAGCAACGTGTAAATCCGAGAATCAACAAGCAGCGGCGCTGGGGGTAACTCAGCTCTCTGGCTTCGTAATTACGTTATACTTTGTGAGTTGACATTCCTGAGAAATGTTTGCCGCCAGTCCGATATATCAGTATATCCCTACGAGCTTGCCTTAAACGAAGTAAGTGCGGCGACTGCCTCTTTATCCAAATCTCGCACGAGAGCCGTAACTAGCGCAACGGCATGGTCAAAATCATCCCGCCGAAGAATTGCGTTGTGGCTATGAATATGTCGGGTGGGCACACCCAGAACCACCGTAGGTACGCCTATTTTATGTAAATGGATTGGCCCGCCGTCGGTCGCCCCTCCTTCCATGGTTGACATCTGAAGTGGAACATTAAGCTTCTTAGCAGTATCAATTACCATATCACGAAGTTTGAGATTAGGTACCATGCGAGCATCATAGGCTAAGAGCGTTGGGCCACCTCCAAGTTTTATAGCCGACTCTTCTGGCTTGATACCGGGGACGTCGCCAGCGATGTCTGTCTCGAGAATGATGGCTACATCGGGATTGATGACCTCAACGCTGGTGGTTGCCCCTCTCAGACCAACCTCCTCCTGTACCGTAGCCACGCCGAAAACAGCATTGGGATGCTCTTCCTCCATCAATCTCCGTAGCACTGTAATAACCAGAGCACAGCCAACCCGGTCATCAAATGCCTTGGCCATATAGGCTTTTTTGCCAGGTAAAACCGCGAATTCACTAACCGGTATAATAGGGTCCCCTACGCGAACACAGGCATCCTCAACTTCTTGCTGCGATGTTGCCCCGATATCGATGTACATATCCTTCTTCTCACACATCTTCTTGCGCTTCTCTTCGGAAAGCAGATGCGGGGGCTTAGCACCTATCACGCCAAGGATGCTACCCTTATTGGTTCTGATGCGAACCCGGTGCCCGAGCAATACTTGGTCCCACCAACCTCCCAGAGGCGTAAATCTCACAAATCCTTCTTTGGTAATGAGCTTGACCATGAAACCAACCTCGTCCATATGGCCCGCCAGAACTACCTTCGGCTCTTGCGCCAGGCCCTTCTTCCGACAAATCAAACTGCCCAGCTTATCCTCAAGTATTTCGCCAAGTGTTTCGAAATGCTTTTTAATCACCCTCCTTGTCTCAGCTTCATATCCGGCTACTCCGTCTGACTCGGTTAGCTCTTTTAATAGCAACTCTATCTTATCCATCGTAATTACCTTTCTCACGATATTAGTGGATATAATGATAACCGAAAATTCAACAACAAGCTAGTGTATGCAGACCTCTTCTCTTTTGTATTTGGCGAAGCCACTTTGGGGCTAATGATTTATGATAGGGATTGCTAAATAATCAGAATTGTTGGGCCACATCCCGCTGAAAAGTTGGCTTTATCAATTCCGTATGTTAGTTTATATAACACTTTATGGCTCGCTGTATTTTCCATATTGATCTGGATGCCTTCTTCGCTTCTGTGGAGCAGGCGCTTAACCCAGAGCTGAAGGGAAAGCCGGTAATCGTCGGCGGAGACCCCGAGCGCCGCGGCGTAGTTGCCTCCGCTTCGTATGAAGCCCGAACTGTCGGTATCCATGCTGCCATGCCGTCAGCCAAGGCACGCCGCCTCTGTCCCCAAGCAATTTTCATACGGCCTCACTTCTCTCTCTATAAAGATGCTTCAGCTAAATTTATGGAAATCCTAGGCGATTTTTCTCCCCACATTGAGCCTTTAGGGCTGGATGAAGCCTACCTTGACGTCACTGGATGCGAAGAACTTTATGGTTCTCCCCAGAAACTGGCGCTGGCAATAAAAGAAAGGATAAATAAAGAGCTCAATCTCACAGCTTCAATGGGTATCGCTACCTGCAAGGTAGTGGCTAAGATCGCCTCCGATCTTAGTAAGCCCGATGGGCTGCTGGAGATAGCCCCGGGGGAGGAACAGGCTTTCCTCAATCCACTCCCCATAGCCAAATTACCTGGGGTGGGTAAGAAAACAGAGCAGGTATTAAAGGAGACAGGAATCACCACAATAGGAGAATTAGCCAGCCTTCCTCTGGACACCATAAAAAGGCAGTTGGGAGCAACCGGAGCAGTGCTTCACAGCTACGCCAGGGGAATAGACGACCGGGAAGTGGAGGCACCGGGCGAAGCCAAATCTATTAGCCAAGAACTCACTTTTGCTCACGATACCCTGGACCGCAATTTTCTCGAGGCGAACCTTCACAGTTTATGCCAGGAGGTCTGCCAGGATTTGCGCAGCCAAAATAAAAGAGCAAAATGTGTAGCTATAAAACTGAGGTATTCTGACTTTAAGACAATCACCCGCCAGGTCACCTCAAAAGAAGCCAGCAACATTACCCGTGTTGTTTTTGCCACGGCTCAGCAGTTGCTGAGTAAAGCTCTGGCACAACAAGAAAAACCAGTACGCCTAATAGGTATTAGAATATCAAGCCTGGTGGACGAGGGAAAGCAGCTCCCTCTGTTTGGTTCGGGGATGAAAAAACCGGAGCACCTGGACAAAGCTATAGACAAAATTCGAAGCAAATACGGCTCAACTGCGATAAAAACAGGCAACAGCATTTCTTCTGAAA
>JAGHCA010000058.1 GCA_021160725.1 Dehalococcoidia bacterium
TATGTGAGAGAGACCAGTAATTGCCAGCAACGGGACATGGGGCACCATTTTCGTCCTTGAGCAGTTCTCCAAGTCTGACTCCGCTTTTCTCGGCGCTTAGTTTTAGCGCCTCTCGAGCACTCTGGCTTAGATAATCTACCTTTTCTTTCCCTGAGAATTTATGTCCAACTTTGATAACTGGCATAACTACAGGAAATAAAGTCATTGGCTTGCTAAAACCTCGTTGCCTTCTTAATGATATCTTTATCAAAGTAGTTAATCGACATTCCTGCATCCACAACGATGCCTTGGGCGTTAATGCCACTGGACCGCTCACTCAGGAGGAACACTACCGTGTTAGCTACCTCTTTGGTAGTCAGAGCTTTTTTTCGCAGGGATAATTGCTCGGCAAAGAGGTAATAATCCAAATAGCCGGGTATTCCGGCGGATGCCGAGGTTTTCAGCAGTCCGGCATTCACGGAATTGAATCGGATTTGGGAAAAAGCACTGAATGATTTGGCCAAAAAGCAGATGGTGGAATCTAAGGCAGCTTTTACCGGAGCCATAAAACCATAGGGCTCGGCTGCCATTTTGGTGGTGGAGATAGATATGGTGACTACAGATGCCTTCTCATCCATCAGATTTTTAAAGGAATTAGCAATGGCAATTAAGGAATAGCAGGAGATATCAACCGACTGCAGGAAGTCTTTCTTTCTTGTTTCGTGAAACGGCTTAAGCCTTTCTTCATAATTGGCAAAAGCTATGGAATGAACGATGCCATGAAGCCTGGGATACTTCTTGGAAATATTTTCAGCAAGTTTCTTGATTTCATGTTCCTGTTCCACGTCGCATACGTAGATGTCACCACCAGGGAGGATTTTGGAAACGCTCTCCTTTCTGGCTTCTGAGCGAACACTGTAGATGACATTTGCCTTCGCCTCGGAAAGAACTTCTCCGACAGAGAAGGCAACGCTCTTCTTGTTAGCTACCCCAAAAACAAGAACAGTCTTACCCGCAATGTCTAAGAAATCCATGTAATGCTCTCTTTATTCTTTCCAGTATACGTCAAAGTACTTCTTTAGCCAAAGTGACGGTAAACTCGACTGTGACCGAGGTCTTACCACCAACTGAGGCTTTGCCCCTCATGAAATAGGCATTGCTGATTTTTTCCATCAGTTCCGCTTCAATATTTAAGGTGCTGCCGGGCTTAACAATGTTCTTAAACTTGGCGTTATTAATTCGGGTTAAAACAGGAACACCACCACCGATACCACCCATCATCTTGGAGAGCAGGATTGCACCAGTTTGAAAAATGGATTCGCAGATAAGAGCCCCTGGCATGATTGGTTGTCCCGGATAATGCCCTTCGAATACCGGCTCGTCGGGCTTTATCTCTTTTTCTGTCCTGATTTTTGTTCCGCTTATCTCCACGATTCTATCGACAAATAAAAACGGCGGGCGGTGGGGTATGGCATTTAGAATCTCCTCCATCTCACAACCCTCCACTTACCTCAAGAGTAGAACCGGTAACATAGGACGCTTCTTTTGAAGCCAGGAAAAGAACGCAAGCAGCTATCTCTTCAGTGCTTCCGAACCTCCTTAAGGGAATCCTGGACAGATAAGATTCGCGCAATTTGTCTGGAATATCTTGAATCAACTCGGTGGCGACAAACCCCGGTGAGACACAATTAACCGTGATGCCTCTGGTAGCAACCTCTTTGGACAACGATTTAGTCAATGCACTCAGACCTGCCTTTGACGCAGCATAGTTCGCCTGACCTTCAAAAGCATATCTTTCCATCACAGAACTTACGTTGACGATTCGTCCATAGCGTTTGCGCATCAAAATCTTAACAGCAAATTTGCACATAAAGAAAGCCCCAGCCAGATTGACATTAATCACGTCATGCCAGTCCGATTCCTTCATCATTGCCAGAATGGAGTCCTTTCGGATACCAGCATTGTTCACCAGAACTTCAAAGCTTCCATAGTTAACATCTATGTATTTGAAAAACTTTTCCACCTCTTCATATTTGGCTACATTAAGCTTCTGGATATCAATGTTTTCGGCGAATTGCCTGTTATCATGCTTGAATTGTGCCGCCGCAGCTTTGTTAGTCGAATACGTGGCAACAACTTTAGCACCTGCCTTCAAAAAACTTTCGGCAATCCCTCTACCTATTCCTCTAGTTCCACCAGTGACGATAACAGTTTGCTCTTTGAAATCATACATTTCATAACTCTCCTAGCCCTTTTTATCTTAAGAGGAGTAAGTTCAGCGGACGCCTCCTGTTGAGAGAAATTTGTCTACATCATTGGCTACAATTACTCCGTAATTAGCTGCACCCAGCCAACCTGACATAATAATCCCCACAGAGCCGGTATGAAAAAGTCCTAGTATCTCCTTAGGAAGTCCCATACTGACCTTTAACCCTTCAAATTTGGTGCCAAAGGAGGCACCATTTAAATGGAGTGTATACCTTTGAAATGTCTTGGGAGTGGCCGCTTCCAGATAGTCTATTTTATCTCGAATTTTGGGAACATATTTTTCCAGAGCATCGAGAGTTCGTTGTATCAATTCTTTCTTGGAATTGCGGTATTCTTCTTCAGATAGATTTGCCCAGTCTTCGTAGTTGGCATTGGAGGAGGCAACAATGGAGTACATGCCAGACCCTGGCCGCGTTTGCGGATAATAAATGGAAAAAGTCCGGCTGGTAGTATTTCTGCTGCAAAGTTCTTGGGGATCGAATTTCTTAGCCTCTGAAGTGAAAAGCAAATCTCCGATGTAGTCAATCTTCTCGCCTTTTTTGATACCGATATAGACCTGGCAGCTACTGTTATTGAGGCGCACTTTTTTCGCCTCTTCAATAAAGCTCCGGGAGAAATTCTCGTCTCCGACCAGTTTGTGGATGGTTGATAACAAATTACTGTTGGAGATGACAGACTTACTCCTGATCTTCTTTCCATTCACCATTACTCCGCCGACCTTTTTATCTTTAGTAATAATTTTTTCCACCAGGCACTTGGTTCGAATATCAACACCATTTCTCAGAAGCTCTTTCTGCATTTTTCCGATAAACTGGTCTGTTCCCCCTCGCACCGTATAAACACCTTTGCTCATAAAGTTAGAAAACACAATTCCATAAGTCAGCGCAGGGTCATCCAGAGTTGACCCATTGGCATAGGTGATTGATTCCATTAACATGCGGTGAACATCGTCACGGCCAGGAAAAAATTTTTCAAAAAATTCTCTCGTGGTCATGCCCTGGCCATCGTAGAAATTCATGTTTCTCGCCGTATTGAAAAAACCTTCAATATTCTCTCGAGGTATTTTAAATCGCTGCTCCATGATGCGTGTAAAATCCTCCCTGTCATAAGTTGTAGTAAAAGAGAACTGGGGATTATCGAATCGGATCCCTTTAAGCTGAACAATCATGTTAGCAATCTCAGGCGTCCAGTATTTGCGGCAGGTTTTAACCATGCCAACAGGAAACCCGTGCAAGGCGATATCAAAGATATGTCCCTTTCTTTTGAACCAGGTAGCTAATCCGCCGAGGTTGTAGTGCTGCTCCAGAAGTAAAACTGAGTGTCCTCCTCTGGCAAGCATATTGGCACATGTTAATCCTCCCAATCCACCTCCAATAACAATGACATCGTATTCCGACTTTATATCTTTTAGCCAGTCCTGGCTCATAGACTTCCCTTTTCTTACCCCTTTTGCAGCACGTGAAGATTTGCCATAGAGATACCACTAAGCATCGCTCCAACGATTCCCAGAAATCCCTGGTCTGTGCCACAGATGAATAGATTATCTAAATGAGTCCTTCCCGTCTTGACTTTATTTGGCGTCCCGTAGACTGCGCCATTTATACGACCGGTGAATCTATGGATTGTTTTCGGAGTAAAGATATCGGTAAAAACAATTGAATCGCGGAAATCGGGCATGAATTTCACCACCTCTTTCAGCGTGGTTTTCAGCCAGGCAGCTTTCTGGGCTTTGTACTCTTCTTCACTCAGTCTGTTCCAGAAGTCAAAGTTAGCCATATTAGTTATCCTGATTATACCCTCCGGCAAAGGATTTTCGAACTGAAAATTATTAGGGCAACAAATAACACCACTGGAAACATCAACTAGCTCATCGGGTTTACGATAATCAAATCTATCTGAATTGTTGTAAAAGGTTATTGTTGTGTTGTATCCCATTTCGGCGGGTTCTTTATTTAAAATGAGGATAAACTCCACAAATGAAAGTTGACCCACCTGATAGTTTAATTTTGAAGAGTCATGGTTGGCTAATAATTTCATGGTTTCAACATAGCCCGCAGATGATAGTATCCTGTCGGCTGTCAGGGTTTCACCGTTTTCGAGCAAGATTGATACGACCTTGCCATTAGCACATTTAAGACCTGTTACTGCACACTTCATCTTTAATTCACCGCCGCAAGATTTATATTTCTTCACCAGCACGTCGAGGATTTGGCGCACTCCAGCTTCTGGTCTTGCAAAACCCTCCTTGAAAATGCTCTTAAACATAATAACAAATTGCCCGAACTCCATGTCGTCCTCTTGAGCATTACCGTAAAACATAAGCGGGCAAAAAATCATATCAGCCAGAAGCGGGTCGGAAATAATAGAACTCACAACTTGGCGAGCTGAAATAGGCTTCGTATACAGGTTCAATTCATCATATTCTGAGATGGTCTTAAGCAGTTTTTGGAAGTTGTCGGTTTGTCTGGGAAAATTATCGGCAACCTCTTGGACAAAAAAGTCGAAGTCGTTATTAAATCTGAGGGTTTTATCAGGAAATTTAATTACTGACATCCGTTGCGGGCACAGTGCAAAATCATCAACCGTCAATTTGAGCTGTCGCAGCAGCTTGGGTAATGGCGCTAATTTAACCCCTTTGGGAGCATAATTGGTCATGGCGTGGAGGCCAACATCGAACTTATGTTTCCCGAGGCTGTAAAAAGAGTTCAATCCCCCGACACGATAGTGCTTCTCCGCAATACAGACTCTTTTATTGTAGTAAGCTAATCTAATGCCAGCGGCAAGACCAGACATTCCCGCACCGATAATTACAACATCATAATGCATAATTAGACTCTTTTTAAAAATCGAAAGCCAATTAAACCTTCAATCCCGGGGGGAATGTGATCAAAATTTGTGCTTCTGTCTTGCCACCACAGCTGATTAGAGGTCTCTCATCCGTGGGTCTAGGTAAGCTACAGAACCATCTAGCGTGGCTAATTGAGTATAGTCGCTCTCAGGCACTTCGATACCGTATCGTTTTCGCAGCTCCATGATAATGTCCAGGAAATCCATCGAGTCAAGTTCCACCTGCTCTCGTAGCGGAACATCACCCTTTAGGTTACTTAGATCTTCATCTGGTATGATTTGGCCTATAATTTCCAGAATCGTGTCTCTAATCTGCTCCTTGGTCATATATCCCTCCATCATCTATTTCAAGAATGCTTTCAGCTTTATGCCACGATTTTTTTACGATAACAACCGAATTGATGCCCAACATTCCAAAGGAATTATTCAATATATAGTCAACCTTGTCAATCTTTTTTGGTTTGTTAATAACCAAATTGTTAAGAGGACACTTAGGATCCAAGTGATCCAAATTGATTGTAGGATGGACAATACAGTCTTCAAAAGAGGGTAAATTCCCCGCCAATTCTAAGGCACCGGCGGCTCCCATAGTATGACCTATGAAACTCTTGGTATTGTTTATATAGGCATGAGGATGCTCACCAAAGACTTCTCTGATTGCCTGGCACTCCACAGGGTCCCCTTCAATGGTGCCTGTCCCGTGTGTATTGATAATATCAATACCTTCTGGAGATATACCAGCTTTGTTAAGAGCAAGTTTCATGCACTCAACCTGTCTTTCTGCATTGGGGAGAATGAAGTCGGTGGCATCTGAATTGATGGCATAGCCCACGATTTCGCCGTAGATGTTAGCTCCTCTTTTGAGAGCGTCACTCAGTCTTTCCAGAACAAAAATACAGCCGCCTTCGGAAACAACCACGCCATTCCTATCTTTGTCAAAGGGACGGCATGCCTTCTCAGGGTTTGGATGGAAAGCCAAAGCCCCTTCACTTTTGAAGCCAGCAAAAATACCAAAGGATCCAGTGCACTCTGAAACTCCTCCACTCAAGGCTAAATCGACTTCGTTGAGCAGCAGCATTTGTAAGCCCTGTATAAGTCCAATGTTACCTCCGGCACAGGCAGCCCCCAATGTATAGTGGGGGCCGGTAATCTCCAAATTCAGGGTGACTTCGCCGGCAGGATTATTAGCCACTACTCGGGGGTTATGATGGTGTGACCAGTATTTCACATCGTAGTCAAATTGCTTAATTTCATAGATTTCGTTTTCAGTTTCTACAGTGCCATGCTCAGTAATACCAAGGTAGATGCCAATCTTCGATTTATCGAGGCAGGCAAAGTCTAATTTGGCATCAGCGATTGCTTCTTGAGCACAGTAGATAGCAATAGAACCCGCCCTCGTTCCGCGACGTAGTTCCTTCTTTTTTTGATATTTCAATGGGTCAAAGTGGCATACACCAGCCAATAGTTCACCCATATAACGGATATTTATTTTCTGTATCCCGGATTTGCCATCAAGTAAACTTTGTCGAAATTCCGCCAGATTGTTTCCATTTGGCGCCGTCAAGCCCACCCCGGTCACTACGATTCGTGATTCGTCAGCTTTCTTTGCTGCCATAAAGTAAAATTTCCATCAAAAACGCTGCTATGGGAGCAGCTTGAAGAAATCCAAGTGCATTGCTGTCACATGAAGTATTTCCAAACTCATCTCGTTAGAATCACTTTCTCTACCACTCCAAACCCTGCATAAGACAGACCATGCCGCTGCCAATTCCCAGCATAGCAATCTTATCACCAGGGTTTAGGAGACCCTGATCAATTCCCAGAGCCATAGTAATGGGAAGGGAAACTGATCCAATGTTTCCTAGATATTCTACAGTAGAAAAATCTTTTGCCTCATCTAGTCCTAGGGTTTCGAACAATAGTCTGCTATGTACAACACTCACTTGATGAGTGAAAAACCTATCTATGTCAGAGTTCTGCCAATTAAGCTCTTGTTTTGTCGCCTCCCAAGTAACAGGCGCTAAGCTTAGCCCATTTTTCAAGACTCCAGCATAATCTGTGTGCATATCAGGGATCTTATCTAGATTGAGGAAAGAAGTATCAGCTTCTATACGACAAAGATCATTATGTTGTGAAGATGCGCGTGTTACCCCGCCAAGAAGCTTATGACCATATTGCGACAGAGAGGAATGGGTTAACACCACTGCTACTGCTCCCGACCCCAAGGTTAGGGTGGCAAAGGCGAGTTTGAGCTTATCTCTGGTGATGTCTGGGTCGTTCAAAAGTCTAGTGATTGTTGTGTCAACAAGCCGTTTGCTGCTCTCACAGCCAACCACAATCCCTGCTTTTACTTGACCCAACTCAATCATATTTGCCAGGGTTACCATGCCATTGATGAAACCCAGACAGGCATTGGAAATGTCGAAAATGGTAGCTGTGTGAGGAAGGCCCAATGAGTCGTGGACCACGGTAGCTGTCGCTGGTTCCAAGAAATCACGGGATACTGAGGTGTGGAGCAGGCATCCGATATCCTCATTCTTGACTCCTGATTTGCTAAGAGCTTTTTCTGCCGCTCTTATACTGGCCTGACTCGGCATTACGTCATCATCCCAGAATCGCCGTTCGCGAATTCCGGTTAATATTTCCAGGCGCCCGTAAGAAAGATTGAATTTCTCATATATAGGAGCCAGTCTTTCTTCTAAGCTTAAGGACGTGACAACATTGGCAGGAAGTTCATAACCGAAAGCCTCAACACAAACCCTTTTATACTGCATTAAATACCCCGCCTCTTCCTCGCTAACATTGTGAGGAGCTACGGCAAAAACAGCTGTAACAGCTCCGTAGGCTCACTTTTGTCTGCTCGATACCAATTTTGGAATATGGAACTTTGTTCTAAGGTTCTCCCATCTCTCTGCAGACTCTGAGGGAATTAGTTCATCCGGAATATATTTCCCTACTGCAGCAAGGATAGTGCAGACTTTTCTCGAGTTTGCCACCTCGTCAGGTACATATTCGTCAGCAGCAGCAATGGCAGTGGAACGCAGCCTACGAGGAGTTAATTTCTCAACCCAGGCAATTGCGAGGGTAATCAGTCTATTGGGAATATGCTGGTCTAAAAAATTAAGGGCAAAGAGCAGTAGCCTATCTGGAGCATATTTATCTACTACTCTCACAAAAAGAGAGAACCCCTTCTTTGCAAGTGCCCTATTTATATAATCAAAATTGGGTTTTTTTAACATCATGATCTTTACCACCAAGGTTTTATGTTTCTATCACATTTGCTCCTATTTGTCAATCACGGGCGGGCTCTTTGTCAAATTGTGTGGAAACAGCTACGAGATGGTATAAACCCCAGGAACATTTTCCTCCAGTAAACATCGACATTCCTCAGACCATAAGA
>JAGHCA010000099.1 GCA_021160725.1 Dehalococcoidia bacterium
CTTTCCATGGCCCGGTTTTACCTCCTTTACAGCAGTAGTAACCGGGCCAAATCTTAATACCTTCGGTTAGATTTTTCGTGATTTAATAACTCCCCCTTGGGTTAGATTTTAGATGATTCAAATCGCCAAGTTGACATCTCAATTATCTTGTGTTAAATTAGTGGGTTGACGTCTACTAGAAGGTAAAGATTTAGAGAATTGTAAGAGCCGGCTGGCTAAAGCCGAGCAAAGTTTTCCTGGAGTAGACCGGCATATAACCAGGCGGCTTTTCAATTGCTAAAAATAGGGGAGCATAAGAATGCCAACAATAAATCAGCTTGTGCGTAAAGGGCGACAGAAGCAGGAAAAGAAAAGTGATGTCCCTGCATTGCATTACGTCAGGAATACAATGAAAGGAAAAGTTAGCTGGGGTCAGGGTTCACCTCAAAAAAGAGGTGTATGCGTCCTGGTAAAGACGGTTACACCTAAGAAGCCCAACTCTGCATTACGCAAAGTTGCCCGTGTCAGGCTGACCAACGGCATGGAAGTGACTGCCTATATTCCTGGCGAAGGACATAATTTACAGGAACACTCGGTAGTTTTAATCCGTGGTGGCAGAGTTAAGGATGTTCCCGGAATTCGCTACCATATTATCCGTGGCACCCTAGACACCGAAGGGGTAGCAGATCGCAAGCAGAGTCGCAGTAGATATGGGACCAAGGCACAAAAATAGCAAGGATGTCAAATGCCAAGAGGAACTAAAAAAATAATAAGAAGAATACCACCGCCTGATGCTAGGTATAACAGCGTCACTGTAGCTAAATTTATCAACAGGCTTATGCTTCGAGGGCAAAAAGCTACAGCTGAGCGTATTGTCTACAATGCCTTGCAACGCGCTGCGCAGCAAATGAACACCAGCCCTGATGATGCTCTAGAGCGAGCAATTAGAAATGCTACGCCACTTCTGATGGTTAAATCACGCCGTGTTGGTGGAGCTACTTACCAAGTTCCCATGGAGGTCCCTGAGGATCGGGGGCGTGCTCTTGCCATGAGATGGCTCATTGCTTCAGCAAGAGCTCGCGGTGGCAGGTCTATGGAAGAGAAGTTGGCGTCCGAGTTAGTTGACGCCATCCAAGGTCGTGGGGCCACAATCAAGAAACGTGAAGACCTTCACAAGATGGCAGAGGCTAATAAAGCCTTTGCTCATTATCGGTGGTGAGAAATCGTGTCAAAAGCATTATTTAAAGTAAAGGATAAACTCATGTCGCGGAGTTTCTCTTTGGGGAAAATACGAAATATAGGAATCATTGCTCATATAGATGCTGGCAAGACTACAGCTACCGAGATGATTCTCCACCACGCAGGGCGTACTTACAAGATTGGAAGAGTGGATGAGGGGACTGCGGTAATGGACTGGATGGAGCAGGAAAGAGAACGAGGTATTACCATTACCTCGGCGGCTACTACGTGTCACTGGCGCGAACATTGCATAAACATCATCGATACCCCTGGGCACGTAGATTTTACCGCTGAGGTAGAGCGTAGTCTCCGCGTACTGGATGGCGGTGTTGTGATTTTCGATGGCGTAGCTGGAGTGGAAGCTCAATCAGAAGCCGTCTGGCGCCAGGCAGATAAATATGGCGTGGCCAAGATTTGTTTTATTAACAAAATGGACAGGCTGGGTGCTGTTTTCCATCGCACAGTGACCATGATAAACGAGAGATTGCGAAGCAAGGCGTTACCTGTACAGATGCCCATAGGAAGTGAAAAAGCCTTTCGAGGTATCATTGATCTTGTAGAAAATAAAGTCATTACTTTCCCCGATGGTTCTAATGCGTCGACCATTGAGGAAAGCAGTGAGACTCCAGTTGCATTGGAGCATCACCAAGCATTAATAGAGAACCTGGCTGAGCTCGATGAACAGATTATGGAGCCCTACCTAAACGGGCAAGATATCACCTCCTCTCAGATTAAGGCAGCCATCAGAAGGCTGACTACCGCTAATCGTGTAGTGCCTGTTCTTTGTGGTAGCGCCTTGAGAGATAGAGGCATCCAGCAATTGCTCGATGCTATTGTAGATTATCTACCCTCGCCACTAGACATTCCCCCTATTTCGGCTATTGACCCTAGAAGCGGAGAGACAGTTCTTCGTCTAACGAGTGACGAGGAGCCTTTTTCTGCCTTGGCGTTTAAAACGGTTTCTGATCCCTTTATGGGCAGACTGGTATACTTACGTGTATACTCGGGTAGAATAAAGGCCGGAGCACAAGTCTTGAACTCTAGCATAGAGAAGAAAGAGAGATTGGGAAAACTATATGTCATGCATGCCGATCACCGTGAAGAGGTCGACCACGCTGAAGCTGGGAGCATTGTAGCTACTCTGGGGCTTAAGATGACCTCGACAGGTGATACCCTTTGTGAGCCCACACGGCCAGTGCTTTTTGAGCCCATACGATTTGCTGAGCCTGTGCTTTCTATGGCTATTGAGCCCAAAAATAGGGGCGACCAAGATAAATTAGACGATGCTCTGGCTAAACTTGCTGTCGAAGATCCTACCTTCAAAATTTATCGTGACAAAGAAACAGGGCAAACTTTAATTTCGGGAATGGGTGAGCTCCACCTCGAGGTATTAATGGAGCGTATATTTCGCGAATATGGCGTAAGGGTCAACGCCGGTAAGCCCCAGGTTGCTTATAAGGAAACAATCACCTTATCTGTGGAATCTGAAGGGAAATTTATACGTCAATCCGGCGGTAGAGGACAATATGGACACGTTTGGCTGAGGATTGAGCCCGCAGAGCGTGGCAGCGGATTTGAGTTTCGCAACCAAATTCGAAGTGGGGCTATACCGAAGGAGTTTGTTCCCTCGGTAGAAGCTGGTGTCAAGGCAGCTTTGCAAAGTGGGGGATTAGCTGGCTACCCTATAATAGATGTAAAGGTGACTTTGTATGACGGTAGTTATCACGAAGTCGATTCTTCAGACGTGGCTTTCAGAATGGCAGCTTCTATAGCTATGAGAAATGGGATTGACAAAGCTAAGCCTATTATTCTTGAGCCAATTATGGAAGTAGAAATAACAACTCCCAATCAGTTCTTGGGAGACGTCATCGGCGATTTAAACTCCCGAAGAGCTCGTATCGAAAACATCGAGGGTCGAGACGAAGTTTCCAGTGTTTGTTGCCTTGTCCCTTTAGCGGAAATCTTTAGTTTCGCTGGCGATTTGAGGTCGCTCAGTCAAGGGAGGGCAAGCCATACCATGCAGTTTCACCACTATGAAGAATTACCTCAAAATTTGGCTGAGCAAATTGCGACCAAGGTGAGTAAAGGCAGATGACCGAGCAGAAAATTCGTATCAAAATTAAAAGCTTCGACCATAGGTTGGCTGATCAGGCAGTAAGTCAAATAGTGGAAACAGTCGAACGCACCGGGGCTATAGCAGTTGGCCCGGTGCCTTTACCCACAGATATCGAAAAGTTTTGTGTTATCCGCTCGCCTAATATTGATAAGGATTCTAGGGAGCAATTCGAAATCAGGACTCATAAGAGATTAATTGATATCTTGCAACCCACTTCCAAGACCATAGATGCCCTAAGTCAGCTTAATGTAGCATCTGGAGTGGAGATTGACATTAAGTTATAGTATAAATTATGTTTCCAGGCATTATAGGTAGAAAAATAGGAATGACGCAGCTGTTTCTGGAAAGCGGAGAAGCGATAGCAGTAACCGCCATCCAAGCCGGGCCTTCCGTGGTAACTCAACTAAAGAGCCGGCACAGTGATGGTTATGATGCTATCCAGGTGGGTTTCGTTGAGGATAAAGTGAATCAATCTCGACTTAACTTGCCAGAAAAGGGACATCTGCGGGGATTAGAGAATGTTCGCCATCTTCACGAATTCAGGATTGACCCCGACTTCATCGAGAATAGCTCGGTTAAGCGCGGTGACAAAGTGGATGTTACTTTCCTGAAGCAAGGTGACCGGATAAATATAACTGGTTTTTCCAAAGGCAGAGGCTTTGCTGGCGTGGTAAAGCGATATCATTTTGCCGGTGGGCCAAAGAGCCATGGCCAAACTGACCGCCACCGTGCCCCCGGTTCAATTGGTGCAAGCTCTTCTCCGGGTCGGGTGTTAAAAGGAAAACCAATGGCAGGACATATGGGAAATAGGAGAGTCACAACCCGTAACCTCGAGGTAATTAAAACTGATCCAGAGCGTAATTTGATTTTAGTGAAGGGTGCAGTACCTGGAGCCAACGGGGGACTGTTAATAATTGAGAAAGCAAGGTAACAGGAAGTGCAAGTGCCAGTTTATAGCTTAGAGGGTGAAGTTGTTGACCAAATAGAACTTAGCGAGGCTATTTTTGGTCTTCCCTTCAATGAGGCAGTAGTTCATCAAGCAATGACCAGACAATTAGCTAACAGGCGCCAAGGCACTGCATCTGCCAAGACGCGGGGCGAAGTTAGAGGGAGCACACGGAAACTTTACAGCCAAAAGCATACTGGCAGGGCACGACGGGGAGATAAAAAATCACCCCTGCTCAGAGGGGGAGGGGTAGTTTTTGGCCCCAAGCCACGCGTATATCAACAAGCACTGCCCAAAAAGATGAAGAGGTTGGCTTTGAAGTGCCTTCTCTCAGCTAAAATTAGAGAGGAAAATATAAGGCTAGTTCAGGAACTTAACTTGGAGAAACCGAAGACAAAGGAGATGATTAATATTCTATCTTCACTTGGCGTTGATTCTTCGGCTCTGATTCTTACTGCTCAGCCCACACCCAGTGTGGTTAAATCAGTAGCTAATTTGCCCGAAGTTAAAGCCCTACCTGCAGCTCTAGTTAATGTATTGGACTTGCTGTCTTATGAAATGCTGATAGCCACTGTACCGGCAATACGCACAATCGAGCAAATTTGGGGTAAATAAATTGCATCTTTACGAAGTTTTACGGCGTCCTTTAATTACAGAGAAGGCTACTTTGCTTAAGGAGGAAGATAAATATGTCTTTGAGGTAGCAGGCAAAGCTAGCAAACCTCAGATTAAGGAAGCGGTGGAACAAGCTTTCAAGGTAAAGGTGAGCAAAGTCAATGTGATAACGGTGCCCGGGAAGACAAGAAGATTTGGCAGGAGGCAGGTAACCAACTCACCTTGGAAAAAAGCAGTAGTTACCTTGGTGCCGGGACACAAAATTACTTTCTTTGAGGGTGTCTAATGGGTTCAGTCGTTAAGTGGAGAAAAAAGAAGATGTCAAAACACAGGCATAAGAAGCTTCTTAAAAAGACTCGCTGGCAAAGGACGCATAAATAAGGAGCGATTGATGGGATTAAAGACCTATAATCCGACTTCTCCAGGCAGGAGATTTATGTCTGGTGCTACTTTTGAAGAGTTAACCAGGGTAGCTCCCGAGAAATCTCTACTAGTACCATTGAAAAAGAAGGGAGGACGTAATAGCCGAGGTGTTATAACAGTGCGCCACAGAGGTGGTGGGAGTAAACGCAAGCTTCGGCTCATCGACTTCAAGAGAGATAAAATTGGCGTCCCAGGAAAAGTAGCTTCCATTGAATATGACCCTAACAGATCAGCGCGCATTGCCCTAATTCATTATGCCGATGGAGAAAAGCGCTATATACTCGCCCCTTTGGGCATCAAGTTGGGTGATACTATACAGGCAGGCGTGGATGTTGATATAAAACCTGGAAATGCTTTACCATTGGAGTCCATTCCTGCGGGAAGTTTAGTGCACAATGTTGAGTTTGAGCCAGGCAAAGGAGGAAAGCTAGTTCGTAGCGCAGGCAATTCTGCTCAGATTATAAGCAAAGAGGGCAAATATGTCGTGCTCAAACTTCCCTCAGGTGAGCTGCGTAAATTTCACTATAGGTGTTGGGCTACCATCGGTCAGATAGGCAATGTTGACCACGAAAGTATAAAATTAGGTAAAGCTGGAAGTAAGAGGTGGTCAGGTTTTCGCCCGACGGTCAGGGGTTCAGCAATGACGCCTCGTGACCACCCACATGGAGGAGGAGAGGGCAGAGCTCCGCGAGGAATGCCTCCGAAAACTCCGTGGGGAAAGCCAGCTCTGGGAGCTAAGACGCGTCGCCGTAAAACGTCGAATAAGATGATTATTAAGCGGAGGAAATAAAAAGATGTCACGGTCGCTCAAAAAAGGACCTTTTTGCGATGTTAAATTGCTTAAAAAAATAGAATCTCTCAATAATTCGGGCGAGAAAATAGTGATAAAGACATGGTCTCGGGCCTCTACCATTCTACCCCAAATGATAGGGCATACCATCGCGGTGCATAATGGCAGGAAGCATGTACCCATTTTCATTACTGAAAATATGGTAGGGCATAAATTGGGCGAATTTGCACCTACCAGAACATATAGAGGCCATATTACCAAAGCTAAAATAACTGAACAGGCGAGGAGAAAATAATAGGCGATGAAGGTAAGAGCTATAGCCAAAGATGTTGGTATTTCGCCTCGGAAGCTTCGGCCAGTGACAAATATGGTTAGAGGCAGAAAAGTTGACGAGGCGTTGAGCATCCTCGGCTTTTTACCTACTCCCACAGCTAGAGCCGTGGCCAAGGTAATTAGATCGGCGGCAGCCAATGCCGAAAACAATTTTCAAATGTCGCCTGCTGAACTTACAATTACTGCTATATTTGCTGATCAAGGGCATACCCTGAAAAGATTCCGCCCTCAGTCGAGAGGGAGAGTGAGTCCTATATTGAAACGATCTAGCAATATTACAGTTTTTGTCGAAGAGGAGGAATAATTTTGGGACAAAAAGTTCATCCGTGTGGTTTTAGGCTGGGTGTCAATAAGGATTGGCAAGCTAAATGGTATACCGGAAAAAACTACACTCAGTTTTTGTTAGATGATTTAAAGTTGCGCAGGGTAGTGGAACAAAAATGTCCCGGAGGAGCAGTTGCCCGGGCAGAAATTGAACGCTCGGGAGACGAGGTATACTTAACTCTTTACTCAGCTCGCCCTGGCATCTTGATTGGCCGCGGGGGGCAAAATGTGGAAGCGCTGAAATCTGACTTAGAGAAGGTCAGCAAGGATAAAATTAGATTGACCATTAGGGAAGTTGAGCATCCTGAACTTGAAGCTATTTTGGTAGCCCGGAGTATAGCAGGGCGGCTTGAAGAGAGAATTCCTTTCCGGCGGGCTATGAGGCAAGCAGCTTTCCGGACTTCGCAAGCCGGTGCTAAGGGAGTAAAGATAATGTGCAGCGGAAGGCTTGGTGGAGCCGAAATTGCAAGAACTGAGACCCTACGTCAAGGTCAAATGCCGTTGCATAAATTACGTGCCAATATTGACTATGGTTTTGCTGAAGCCCATACCCTGATGGGCCGTATTGGGGTTAAAGTATGGATTTATAAGGGCGATATCATCCCGGAAACAGAGGTGAAAAGTGTTACAACCGAAACGAGTGAAATACCGCAAGGTACATAGGGGCAGACTAAAAGGTAGTGCTCAAAGCGGAGATACTATTGCTTTTGGTGACTTTGGCTTGAGGGCTGAGGAATCCGCTTGGATAACAGCACGACAAATTGAAGCAACTCGACGCGTATTTGTGCGCCACTTGCACCGTGGAGGTAAACTATGGATACGAATTTTTCCTGATAAAGTTGTAACAAAGAAACCGGCAGAGACAAGGATGGGCAGTGGAAAAGGCTCTCCGGATCACTGGGTAGCCGTAGTTAAGAGAGGCAGAATCCTGTTTGAACTGGCTGGCGTCAAGGAGAAGATGGCTGCGGAGGCAGCACACCTCGCCTCTTACAAACTTCCTATAGCTACTAGTTTTGTCAGGAGGGAAAAACAGAAAGTTGAAGATTAGTGAAATTCGCACTCTGAATAATGAAGAGCTAGCAACAAAGCTCGAAGAAGCTCATGAGGAACTATTTAACCTCCGTTTTCGCCTGGCCACCAGACAGTTGGAGAATCATCGGGAGATTCCTAATGTGAGGAGAAGGATTGCTAGAATAATGACTATTATAAGGGAAAGGGAGCTTGGCATAGAATGAGTTATCTCGGAAAAAGAAAGGTTAGAGAAGGATTAGTGGTAAGTGATAAAATGGCCAAAACCGTGGTGGTGGCTGTGGAAACTAGAAAAGTCCATCCTCTCTATAAGAAAGCTATTAGAGTTACTAAAAAATATAAGGCACATGACGAAAATAATGCCTGTAAAATTGGAGATAAAGTGAAGATTAGCGAGACTCGCCCTTTATCCAAGGAGAAGCATTGGCGGGTAATAGAGATAATATCTAAGAGGGAAATGGTTGAAGACAGACCAGAGCAAAAGAAATGATTCAGACTTATACCAGACTCAAGGTAGCCGATAATACCGGGGCTAAGCAGATTATGTGCATTAACGTACCTATCGGGGCAAGAAGATATGCCCGCATCGGCGACATTATCGTGGCCACGGTGAAGCGGGCTATGCCTCACGGAATGGTGAAAGAGGGTGAAGTAGTGCGGGCTGTAATCGTACGTGTAGCTAAACCTTATCGCCGCCCCGATGGTTCATATATCAGATTCGATGAGAATGCCGCAGTCGTTCTTGGTGATAGAAATAATCCTAAAGGCAGTCGCATTTTTGGTCCGGTAGCCCGGGAACTCAGAGACAAAGACTTCACCAAGATAATATCCTTAGCTCCCGAGGTCTTGTAAAATGAAAATCAGAAAAAATGATACAGTTGTCATAATTGCTGGTAAGGACAAGGGGAAGAGTGGAAAGGTACGACGTGTCTTCCCCAAGAAAGATAAAGTGGTAGTGGAAGGGCTAAACATGATTAAACGCCATTCGCGAGCCCGCAGGGCTGCCCGCCAAGCCGGCATAATTGAGCTTGAGGCTCCAATCCATTTATCCAACGTAATGTTGTTGTGTGATAAGTGTGGCAAATCCACACGAGTCGGTTTCCGCTTTCTAGCCGATGGCAAAAAGGCGCGAATTTGCAAGGCATGTCAAGAAGTAATTGACTGAAGGATTTAACTATGAAAGCTCGCTTGAAGGAAAAATATTTGACCGAAGTGGTTCCCCAGCTCAAGGCCAGATTGGGCTATACCAATATAATGCAACTGCCTGAGCTGGAAAAAATCGTGCTTAACATCGGTTTAGGCGAAGCCATACAGGACTCCAAAGCCCTTGAAGCTGCGGAGAAAGACCTATCCACAATTTCGGGGCAACGTCCTGTAATCACAAAAGCGAAGAAGTCTATCTCCCCTTTTAAGCTACGGGCTGGTATGCCTATTGGCATGATGGTAACATTGAGAGGTAAACGGATGTACGACTTCTTTGACAAACTGGTTAGTATCGTTCTACCGAGGTTTCGAGATTTCCGTGGGGTATCACGGGACTCTTTCGATGGTCGAGGAAACTATACCCTGGGCATAAAAGAGCAGATAGTTTTCCCTGAGATTGATTACGATAAAATAGATAAAGTTCGCGGATTCGAGGTAACCATTGTTACCACGGCCAAGAATGATGATGAAGCCAGAACCTTGTTGGAACTAATGGGTATGCCTTTCAGGAGAACTTGATATGGCGAAGCTATCTAAAATTGTTAAATCAAAACGACCACCTAAGTATAAGGTGCAGCAGCGTAATCGTTGCCAATTATGCGGTAGGCCACGCGCTTATATGCGTAAATTTGGCTTATGTCGCATTTGCTTTCGAGAACTCGCTGTAACTGGTGTAATCCCAGGGATAAGAAAGTCAAGTTGGTAAAGAAAAATGACAGTTACTGATCCTATTGCTGATATGTTAACTCGGATACGAAATGCCATCATGGCCGGCCATGATAGCGTACTTGTGCCCTCTTCTAAAATAAAGCTGGCCATAATCAAAATTCTTAAGGAAGAGGGTTTTATTGAACGTTATGAAATACTTAAAGGACAATCAACACCAATGATAAAAATCCGCCTCAAGTACACGGGCGACCAGCCTGCAATCTTAGGTTTAGAAAGGGTGAGTAAGCCAGGTCTAAGAGTTTACGTGGAAAAACGCCAAATCCCTCGCGTCTATGGGGGCTTGGGCATTGCCATTCTATCCACATCCAAGGGCATCATGACTGGTCAAGAGGCGTGGCGACAGCATCTTGGCGGTGAGATTATATGCTATGTATGGTAAATTGACTCAGGAGTTGTAAATTATGTCTCGTATTGGTTTGCTGCCTATTGCGATACCTCAGGGTACCGAGGTGAAGATTGACGGAAGCGAAGTTGTGGTAAAAGGGAATAAGGGAGAACTGCGCCGTCGGTTTCATCCCGATATTTCGATCGCCTTGAAGAATGGGGACTTGATTGTAACTCGACCTAGTGATAGCAAGATTCACCGTTCTTTGCATGGACTCACTCGTAGCCTTCTGGCAAATATGGTCACAGGAGTGAGCGAAGGCTTTGAAAAAACCTTGGAAATAAATGGTGTAGGCTATAGAGCACAGCAAAGTGGCAACAAGCTGGTACTCCAAGTAGGATACTCCAATACTGTGGAATTTTCTCCTCCTCCTGGTATTAACATCAGCGTTGAAGGAACAAATCGCATTCGCGTCGCTGGTATCGATAAAGAGGTGGTTGGGGAGACAGCTGCCAGAATTCGTGCAGTACGTCCTGCCGATTCTTATAAAGGCAAAGGTATTAAATATTCTGAAGAGAAGCTACGTCTTAAACCAGGCAAAGCAGGCAAAATAGGCAAGAAATAGTGGCTAAATGAGCAAGAGAAATTCGAAGGCAATCAAAGAGATACGACACAGGCGGGTGAGGCGAAAGGTAGCGGGAACAATAACACGGCCTCGCTTATGTGTCTTCCGTAGCTTGAATCATATTTATGCCCAGATTATTGATGATTCTAATGCCCGGACTTTAGTCTCCATGAGCACTCTTGACTGTCAGGTGAGAGGTAAGACCGATGGAATAGGGAAAAGCGAGAAAGCCGAAGTAGTAGGAACTTTGCTTGCGGAGAAAGCGCTAAATAGAGGAATCAAACGGGTGGTTTTTGACCGCGGCGGTTATAAATATCACGGCAGAGTTAAGGCTTTAGCCGAGGCTGCCAGAAAAGCTGGATTGGAGTTTTAAAAGCTAGTCTATGAAAGCAGTAACCAAACTAAGAGGGAAGAAGAGCAAAATCGATGCTACGGACCTGAATCTCGAAGAGAAGCTGCTAGGTATCGACCGTGTCACTAAAGTAGTCAAGGGTGGTAGACACCTTCGATTCAGAGCTTTAGTAGTAGTTGGCAATGGCCAGGGAGTTGTCGGATTTGGTTTAGCTAAAGCGGCGGCGGTTCCTGAAGCAGTTCGCAAGGCAGGTGCTATGGCAAAGAAAGAGTTGATTGAGGTGCCCATCAAAAATAGTACCATCCCTCATGAAATTCTAGCCAAGTTTGGGGCATCCAAGATTTTATTAAAGCCAGCGGCGCCTGGAACGGGCTTAATTGCCAACAATACTACTCGTTCAATATTGGAATTGGCAGGCATAAAAGACGTGCTTGGCAAATCGTTCGGTGGAACAAGCAAGATCAACGTAGCCAAAGCTACGATGCTTGCCCTAGCTAGCTTAAAACAGACTGAGGAAGCAGCAATTAGAGTCGATGTTGAAGCTCAGGAAGAGGAGGCAGATGAAGCAGAATGAATTAAAGCCCCCTCTGGGTGCTAAGCAGAATAGAAAACGCGTAGGTCGTGGAGATGGCAGCAGGCATGGAACCTATTCGGGGCGTGGCTGCAAAGGGCAAAAAGCTCACTCTGGTGGTGTACGCCTTGGCTTTGAAGGCGGCCAGTTGCCTTTAATAAAACGGCTACCACATAAAAGAGGATTCACTAACATTTTTAAAACTAAATATAACATTGTCAATGTGGGAAGGCTAGCCATTTTCGCACCAGAAACTGAGGTCACCCCTGAGGAATTGCTCCAGGCAGGATTAATTAGCACCCCAGACCGCCCAACTAAAATTCTCGGCCAGGGCGATATCCAGCACCCATTATTAGTTAGTGCTCACAAATTCTCTTCATCGGCAGAGAAAAAAATACTCGCTGCTGGCGGGAAAATAAAACAGATTTAACATGCAGCGCAAAAGAACCCAACCGCGTCTCATCCAGGCAATGATGGACATATGGACATTGCCAGATTTGAGGCGGAGAATTCTGTTTACCCTTGCTATCCTTGCGGTTTTTCGATTTCTAGCCCATGTTCCTTTGCCCGGCGTGAATCTCGAAGCATTGGAAGGCTTCTTCGGGGAACATGGTTTCTTCGAAATGCTTGACCTCTTTAGCGGCGGGGCTATGTCGAGTTTCAGCATAGTTGCCACGGGTATCTATCCCTATATCACCGCTTCCATAATCATGCAATTGATAGTCCCGGTAATTCCCAGGCTCCAGGCTATTGCTCAAGAGGGAGAGCCTGGTCGCCAGAGAATCAATCGAATTACTCACTTGCTAACTGTACCTTTAGCCGCACTTCAAGGTTACGGTATGCTAATTATACTACGTAGCCAGGGCGTTACTATTGAGCCACTTGGACACTTGACCATAGCCAGCATAGTAACGACAATGGTGGCTGGCACGATATTTCTCGTGTGGCTGGGCGAATTGATTACTGAGCGTGGTATAGGAAATGGAATATCAATAATAATCTTTGGTGGCATCGTAGCCAGAGTACCGGAGATGATTGGCCGCGCCTTTATAGCTGCTCAAGATCCGGAGGGCTTGACCGTCTTCATTATACTCACCTTAACTACTCTGATACTTATAGTCGTATTTGTTGAAGCACATCGCCGTATTCCTGTACAATACGCTAAGAGTACTATTCGTAGCGGCCGCATGTATCGCCAATCAGGCTCGACTTACATACCGCTGCGGGTTAATACCGCCGGGATGATTCCCCTCATTTTCGCCCTAGCTATGATGCAACTTCCAGGTATGATATCTTCATTTTTTATGAACCCAACAGGAGCGGATCCCAATTTCTGGAATACAATCTATAATGTGTTTCAGGCTAATACCGTGCTGTACAACGGATTGTATTTTGTTTTAGTAATTGGTTTCGCTTTCTTCTACACTATGGTCATATTTGAGCAAATGAACCTGCCTCAAACTTTGCAACAGCAAAGCGGCTTCATCCCTGGGGTTCGGCCCGGCAAGGCCACAGCTGATTACTTGAACAAAGTCATAAGGCGTATTACCTTCGGTGGCGCCCTCTTCCTGGCTACAGTGGCAATTTTGCCTTTCATCGTCAGAGAAGTCACCGGTGTCACGGTGCTGGTAATCCAGAGCACTGCCATGCTTATAGCTGTTGGGGTGGCTCTCGATACCATGAAGCAATTAGAGGCTCAACTAACCATGCGCCGCTACGAGGGTTTTTTAAAATAATGTATGCAATCATACTGGGGGCTCCGGGGGCAGGGAAAGGAACTCAGGCGGACATTCTCTCTCAAGAGATGAATTTACCTCATATAGCCTCCGGGGATTTGTTTCGTCAGGCGCTAGAGGCGAGAACCGAGGTTGGTCTCCTGGCGAAAAGCCACATGGATAAAGGAGAACTGGTTCCCGATGAGGTAGCCATAAAAATAATTCTGGAAAGAATTAATCAGCCAGACTGTGCCTCCGACTGTCTTCTCGACGGCTTTCCGCGCACTTTGCATCAAGCTGAAGTACTAGACCAAGCCCTTGAAGAGCGAGGGAAAAGCATAGATAGAGCAATATATATCGAAGTGCCCAACGAAGTGCTGGTGAAACGCCTTAGCGGGAGATTGCTTTGCCGTACCTGCCAAGCAGCATATCATATAGTAAATTCACCGCCTAAAATTCCAGGTAGATGTGATAAATGCGGTGGTGAATTATATCGGCGGTCTGACGACAAGGAAGAAACAGTAAAGGAACGACTTAATGTTTTCTTTGCTCAAACTCTTCCCATGCTTGATTATTATAAAAAACAAGGTAAACTAATTAAGGTCAATGGTAATCAGGAAATACAAAAGGTGACTGAAGAAATACTCTCTGCCCTCAGAGCGCCCATATCATCCTGAACAGAGCGAAGCCGAAGTGCTCCCTAAGAATGTCATTAGGGGTGAGCAGGGATAAATTAAATGGTTATTATAAAATCTGATCAAGAAATAGCTACCATGAGAAAGTGTGGTAAAATCCTCAGAGCTATCTTAGAAAAACTAATAACGGAAGTAAGGCCAGGGATTAAAACTGGCCAGCTGGATGTAATCATGGCTGAAGAATCGGAGAAGAGGGGAGTTATACCTTCCTTTAAGAACTATCGAGGCTTCCCTGCGAATTTATGTGTTTCTGTAAATGATGAAATAGTTCATGGCATTCCTAGCGAACGAATACTACAGGAAGGAGACATCGTTTCCTTAGATGCAGGGGTAAAACTTAATGGTTTTCATACCGATGCCGCCATAACCATAGGTGTGGGTCAGATAAGCAAGGAGGCCGAGGACCTTATTAGAGTCACAGAAGGTAGTTTAAAAGCAGGCATTGCTCAGGCGATAAGTGGAGCGCGAATAGATGATATCTCATCTGCTATTCAAAGTTATGTTGAATCAAGAGGATTTTCTGTGGTTAGAGAATATACGGGGCATGGAGTAGGTCGGGACTTGCATGAAGACCCTCCCATACCTAATTTCGTGATAGGAAAAGGTTTCTTGCTACGTAAAGGGATGACCCTAGCCATTGAGCCTATGGTTAATGCCGGAGATTGGCATACTAAATTGGCAGCTAATCAGTGGACAGTGCTTACAGCCGATGGCAGTCTTTCCGCACATTTTGAAAATACCATTGCTATAACTGACAATAAAGCTGAGATACTTAGTTAGATAGGATATGTAAATGGCTAAGAGGGAAAGAATAGAAGTTGAAGGCACAGTGATTGCAGTCCTACCTAATACTATGTTTCGCGTCGAATTGGCCAATGGACATCAAATATTGGCTCACATTTCTGGCAAGATGAGAAAGCACTATATCAAGGTTTTGCCTGGGGATAGAGTCCTGATAGAACTTTCCCCTTATGACCTGAGCCGGGGCAGGGTTACCTATCGGCTTAGATAATTTGACAGGTTAACCAAGAAGGTTTATTATAATAAGGTTTGTTTATATGGTGATGAAAAATGAAAGTAAGAGCATCGGTGAAGCCGATATGTAGAAAATGCAAGGTCATCAGGCGAAATGGTGTGGTTAGGGTTATTTGTGAAAACCCAAAGCACAAACAAAGGCAAGGATAAAATGCAAAACCCTAAGCACACAAGTGAAAGTTCTGAACGATATCTAATTGCCAAATTTTTTTTGAATTTGGCAAACCATATATTCTCCTTGTGTCATCCTGAGCAAAGTGCAGGGGCATTGAGGTTTCCTTCGGCAGGGCTCGCAATATGCTTCGGTCACGGAGCGTTACACTGAGCAAAGTCGAAGTTCTTCCTCAAAATGACATTGTGATGAGTAGTTACGAATTTGGAATTTAGAGGTTTAATATCAGAAATTGAAGGATAAGTAATGGCGCGCATTGTCGGTGTAGACCTTCCTAAAGATAAGCCAATCGGAATAGCCTTGCAACGCATTTACGGTGTTGGTGCTACATCAAGCCAACATATTTTGGCTGCCACTGGCATCAATCCCGATATTAGAGTTAAGGAACTTAGCGAGGAACAGGTTGGCCAGCTTCGAGATGTTATTGCTAAGCAGTGTAAGGTGGAAGGTGAACTCAGGCGAGAGGTTCAATCTAATATAAAGCGGCTTATTGAAATAGGTTGTTATCGAGGCATAAGACACCGCATGAGGCTACCAGTTCATGGACAGAGAACCCGCACAAACGCCCGAACTAAAAGAGGGGCAAGAAAGACAGTGGCAGGGCGTGGGCAAAGGCGTGGTGTAGCTAAGAAATAAGGAGCTCATTTTCAACAAATGCCAAAGAAGAAGAGAATTCGCAAAACCCATAAAAAAGTCAGCGAAGGCAAGGCTTATATTCAATCCACCTTCAATAACACGATCATTACCATTACCGATATGCAAGGTAGTGTTATTGCCTGGAGCAGTTCTGGTCTCGCTGGATTCAAAGGTTCCAGAAAAGGTACCCCCTACGCTGCCCAGCTAGCTGCTAGAGATGTAGCGCACCGAGCAATGAGTAGTGGCATGCGCCGAGTCGAGGTGTATGTTAAAGGTCCAGGTAGTGGGCGAGAGGCAGCTATTCGCGCCTTACAAGCGTCCGGCATTACTGTCATAGGCATCAGAGACGTGACTCCTATTCCCCATAACGGCTGCCGTCCGCGAGGAAGGAGAAGAGTATAAAATGGCGCGTTACACAGGCCCGGTTTGTCGCCTATGTCGCCGTTTCGAAGTCAAGTTGATGCTCAAAGGCGAGAGGTGTTCTACCCCTAAATGCCCATTAGAGAAAAGAAATGTTCTCCCTGGGGGACATCCTCCAGCTCGAGGGCGCAACAGGATTTCCGACCGCGGGCTTCAATTGCGCGAAAAGCAAAAGGTGCGCTTTTGCTACGGCGTACTCGAGCGGCAATTTCGCAGGTTTTTTAGCGAGGCTAAAAAAGGTCCCAGTACCACTGGAGACAACCTTCTCATATTGTTGGAACGGAGATTAGATAATGTGTTATATCGTCTGGGCTTTGCTGATTCACGTGCCCAAGCCAGGCAAATAGTTCGACATGGTCATATAGTTGTCAATGGCCGCAAAACCGATATTCCTTCCTTTCTGGTGAAAGCAGGGGATATTGTAAAGTGGCGAGATGCCAGCAAAAAAACAGAATATTATAAAAGAGTAGCTGAGGAGATTGAGGAAAAATTTGTCCCCAGATGGTTAAGCCTGGACAAAGAAAACATGACAGGGAGGGTGCTAAATCTGCCTGGCAAGGACGATATCGAAGCCGGATTTAATGCGAAAGCTGTTGTTGAATATTACTCGAGGTGAACTATGCCTGAATTGTCTATCCCCACAGTAACCTGTGCTGAGAGCACCAAGAATTATGGTCGTTTTCTTGCTGAACCTCTGGAGCCAGGTTTTGGCATCACCATAGGCAACACCTTGCGACGTGTGCTGCTCAGTTCTCTGCCTGGTGCTGCTGTAACATGGGTCAAGATTGAAGGAATTCACCATGAATTCTCTCCAATTCCTCATGTTAAAGAAGATGCTATAGAATTTTTAATGAAGATCAAACAATTGAGACTCCGCCCGCTTTCTCATCAAGCCGGGCGGTTGATTTTGGAAGCAGCCGGGGAAGGTAAGATCTGTGCCGGTGATATTAAACCATCGGCCGATTTTCAAATTGCCAACCCAGAACTTTATTTAGCTGCTCTGGACTCTCCCCAAGCTAAGCTTTATGTCGAACTTAACGTGGAATTGGGGAGAGGTTATGTACCAGCCAAATCGGCTGACGGTTTGCCTGTGGGAGCACTGCCCATAGATGCCATCTTCACTCCGGTGCGGAAGGTTAATTTTTCTGTAGAACCCATCAGGCCTGGCCAAGAAGGAAGCCCAGAAAAGCTCATCCTGGAAATTTGGACCGATGCTACCATCTTTCCCTGGGAGGCACTCAGTCAAAGTGCTAGCATCCTAATTAATCAGTTTTCTTCCTTCAGAGACCTCGAAGTTGCCATGGCTAAAGAATTGTCCGTTGCGCCCCAGCAGTATGAGACCCCTCTGGAAGAACTAAATTTATCAACTCGCTCCTATAATAGCTTGAGGAGAGCGGGTATTTTCACTCTGGGACAATTGATAGAGAAAAGTAGGAACGGTTTGCCACCATTGCCTGGTCTGGGATCAAAGTCTCGCGCTGAAGTTGAAGAGCTATTAGCAAAACTAGGCTTTCCTGTTCCTGATAAGAAGAAATGAGACACAAGATAGCAGGACGGAAACTAAGTAGGGCGTCAGAGCACAGGTTGGCTTTATACCGAAATCAAGTCGCCGCGCTTCTGACTCACGAAAAGATTACCACTACTGAAGCCAAAGCTAAAGAGGTTCGCAGTTTAGTGGAAAAGATGATTACTTTAGGTAAGGATGGCAGCCTTGCTTCGAGGCGGAAAGCCTTAGCTTTTATTACTGATAAAAAAGTGGTTGATAAGTTATTTGCCGAAATTGCTCCGGGTTATGCTGACCGTAACGGAGGTTATACAAGATTGCTTAGGCTGGGGCCCCGCCAGGGTGACAACGCTCCTATGGTTCAAATTGAACTGGTTAAGTAAGTTTGTTTTGCTTATAGAATATGAGGGCACACAATATCATGGCTTTCAATGGCAGGTTGGCTTGCCTACCATTCAAAGTGAGCTGGAGCAAGCTATAAGGCGATTTTGTGGGCAAAGCAGCCGGGTCATGGCAGCTAGCAGAACTGACGCCGGCGTGCATGCCAAGGGACAAGTGGTGAGCTTCTGGGCAAAATCCACATTAGATACCATGACGATAGTTAAAGCGTTGAATTATTATTTACCGGGAGATATCGTAGTCAAAGCGGCTTATAGGACCCGCGATGATTTTAACGTCCGGCGCGATGCTTTGAGCCGGGAATATCATTATTATATTTTGAATAGCAATACTCGATCACCGTTTAGCCAGAGATACGCTTTACTGGTGACCAAAACGCTAGACATACAGGCGATGAAGGAGGCTTGCCAGCTTCTACTGGGTGAGCGTGATTTTGCTTCCTTTACCA